>CANJEU010000077.1 GCA_947473445.1 Fidelibacterota bacterium
AATCGGCCGTGAGGTTCATCACGCCGCTCAGATATTCGTTTTCGATTGTCACCTGCACGGGGATAAACCGGTCATCGGCGGTAAAGAGAAGCTTGCCGCGGGACTGGCGCATGCGCTCCTCGCCCTTCTCGGAGAACCCGGCAACCGGAACCAGCGTCGTGTTGACGGTGATGACGTTATAAGTTTTGTCGTTGATCGTGACGGAGCGCGCCGCCGTCGTGGTTCCAACGATATCGTAGCGGCGCTGTCCGTCGTACACCGGCACGCGGAATTTCACCGGCGCCTGGGTCGCGCCTTGCGCCATCACCTGATGGCGCGCGGCGATGAACGCGGCCATCGGATCAAGGGTGCCCACTTTTGCATCGTCCGGAACCTGTCGCTTGGCCTCTGCTTCGCGTTCGCGCTTACTGTCGTTCTTCACCCACGGCAGCTCGTCGCGGGTCATTTCTTCGCCGGTCTCGCGGCTGACATACCGTTCCTGCTTTGTAGTGACGCGCGTGACCGGATCGTAAGTCATGATCATACTGGCTTCGATCTCGGCGCCCGACCAGTCGCGCTTGAAGCTCGCGGGCAGCGGAAGCGGCACGGCGCCATCGGTCGTAAATCCGCCTTGGCTGCTCAGATCGGCGCGAAACTCGCGCAGCGCTTTGGCGATCCCGCGCGCCGAGACTTTCAGGCCCGTCTGATAGTCGTCCTCGTCCTGCGACAGATCGACCACCGCGTCACCGACATGCAGCCCGCCGATCATCATCGAATAGGCCAAACGTTCCGTCTGCGGCGCGGACGACTGGGCCCACGCAGGGGAAAGCGCGCAGACGGCAAATAGGGTGCCTATGGAACCCGCCGTCAGGCGGCGGCTAAAGCTATGCATCGGTTATCCTCCGGTGCTCTTCCAACGCGAATCGGTCGGGATTCGTTCCCGATACTCCAACCAACCGGCGCCCGTGTCACGAAAAGACCTTGTTAGCCCCCGCAGCAATTGCGGGAGGATTGGCGTCGGCGCGTGAACTGTGCCAGTTTTCTCAGGTTACAGGTCGTCGGCGTTACAAAGGTAGGTTTGTTGGATCGTTAGATCCCTCGCCAAGCAGGGGAGGGCTCAGGGGAGAAATCAATGCAGATTGGCGTCCTTAAGGAGCGTCGCGCTGGCGAAATGCGCGTCGCGGCCACACCCGATACTGTCAAAAAATTTCTAGCCGCGGGCTGTCAGGTCACGGTTGAAACCGGCGCCGGCGCCGGTTCCCAAATCAGCGATGCCATGTATCAGGAGGCCGGCGCGACCATCGCGCCCACGGCGGCCGCGGCCGCCGCCTCCGACGTCGTCCTCAAAATTCAAAAGCCGATGACCGGCGCCGAGGGCCTCGACGAGATCGGCTATCTCAAATCTGGCTCGGTTCTCATCGCGCAGCTGAATGCGCTCACCAGCAAGGAACGTGATGCAGGCGCTCGCCAGCCAAGGTGTCATGACCTTCGCGCTCGAGCTAATGCCCCGCATCAGCCGCGCCCAGTCCATGGACATCCTGTCCTCGCAGTCCAATCTCGCCGGCTATAAAGCGGTCGTCGATGCCGCCGCCACCTTCGGCCGCGCGATGCCCATGATGATGACCGCCGCGGGCACCATTGCCCCCGCCCGTGTTCTCGTGTTCGGCGCGGGCGTTGCGGGTCTGCAGGCGATTGCCACGGCCAAACGCATGGGCGCGGTGGTTTACGCCACCGACGTCCGCTACGCGACCAAGGAACAGGTTGAATCCCTTGGCGGAAAGTTCATCGTGGTCGACGAGGAGAAGATGAAGGCCGCACAGACCGCCGGCGGCTACGCCAAGGAAATGGACGACGACTTCAAGCGCAAACAGGCCGAGGCCGTGCGTGCTGAAGTCGCCAAATCCGATATCCTCATCACCACGGCGCTCATCCCAGGCAAACCCGCCCCACGCCTCGTGGCCGGCGATGTGGTCGCGCTGATGAAAGCCGGTTCCGTCATTGTCGATCTCGCCGCCGAGGCCGGCGGCAACGTCGAAGGCACGGTGAAAGACCAAATGGTCACCACCGCGAACGGCGTCACCATCCTTGGCTACACCAATATGTCCGCGCGCCTCGGCCGTGATGCCAGCTCGCTATTCTCGAAGAACATCCTCAATTTCATCACGCTGATGCTCGAGAAAGGCACCGGCAACCTCAAGATCAATTGGGACGACGAGTTGATCAAAGGCACGCTGGTGACGAAGGACGGACACATCGTTCACCCGTCGCTTGTGTAAACATTTCCTCCCCCTGAAAGGGGGAGGATCAAGGTGGGGGTCGTTTTCTGTTTTCTGTTTTATCGCAAAACAAAAAACCGACCCCTCCCTAGCTCTCCCCCTTCAGGGGAGTGAATAGAAAGGGAGATACTTGATGGAAGCGATGGCTCAAGTAACCGAACTGGCGGCCCATGGCCCCGCCGACTTCTGGTACATGCTCACCGTCTTCGTGCTTGCGGTGTTCGTGGGCTTTTATGTGGTCTGGAGCGTCACGCCCGCGCTTCACTCACCGCTCATGGCGGTCACCAACGCCGTCTCCAGCGTCATCATCGTCGGCGCGATCCTGGCCGCCGGACCCGAACAGATCACCAGTTCCAAGATCCTCGGTTTCTGCGCGGTGGTCCTCGCCTCGGTGAATATCTTCGGCGGGTTCATCGTCACCCAGCGCATGCTCTCCATGTTCAAGAAGAAGGGCAAATAGCATGTCGCTCGGCGCAACGCTCTTTGCCTACATCATCGCGGGCGTCTTCTTTATCCTGACGCTGCGCGGCCTCTCCAGCCCCGAAACCGCCCGCAAGGGAAATATGTACGGCATGGTCGGCATGGCCATTGCCATCCTCACTACGCTCACGTCCCCCGTCGTGCAGGAGTACGTGTGGATCGTTGGCGGCATCGCCCTCGGCGGCGCCATCGGCACGGTCATCGCCCAGAAAATCCAGATGACCGCGCTGCCGCAGCTTGTCGCGGCGTTCCACAGTCTGGTAGGTCTCGCCGCGGTCCTTGTGGCGACCTCGGCGCTGCTTTCGCCGCAAAGCTACGGCCTTGGCGCACCGGGCAGCATCGCCACCGGCAGCCTCGTGGAAATGTCCATCGGGCTCGCCATCGGCGCCATCACCTTCTCAGGATCCATCATCGCCTTCGCCAAGCTCCAAGGCCTCATGACGGGGAACCCGCTGGTCTTTAAAGGTCAGCATATCCTCAACGCGCTGCTCGGCGCGGGCATTGGCGTGTGCGTCGTCATGTTCTGTCTCACCGAAAGCCACAGCTATTTCTTCGGTCTGATGGCGCTCTCGTTCCTGATCGGCTTCCTTCTCATCCTGCCCATCGGCGGCGCCGATATGCCCGTCGTCGTCTCGATGCTGAACAGCTATTCCGGCTGGGCCGCGGCCGGCATCGGCTTCACCCTTCAGAACAGCCTGCTGATCATCGTTGGCGCGCTCGTGGGCTCCTCGGGCGCCATCCTCTCCTACATCATGTGTAAGGGGATGAACCGTTCGATCTACAGCGTGATCCTTGGCGGGTTCGGCGGTGACGCCGCCGCAGCTGGGGGCGCCAAAAAAGAAGCCCGCCCGCACAAAGCCGGCTCCGCCGACGATGCGGCCTTCATCATGAAGAACGCCAGCAAGGTCATCATCGTGCCGGGCTACGGCATGGCCGTCGCACAGGCCCAACATGCCTTGCGCGAAATGGCCGACAAGCTGAAAGCCGAAGGCGTCACCATCAAATACGCCATCCATCCCGTTGCGGGCCGCATGCCCGGCCACATGAACGTGCTGCTGGCCGAAGCGAACGTGCCCTACGACGAGGTTTTCGAGCTCGAGGAAATCAATCACGAGTTCTCAACCGCCGACGCGGTTTACGTTATCGGCGCGAATGACGTGACCAATCCCGTCGCGAAAACCGACCCTACCAGCCCCATCTTCGGCATGCCCATTCTCGACGTCGAAAAGGCCAAGACCGTGCTCTTCGTGAAACGCTCCATGGGGGCGGGCTATGCCGGCGTCGATAACGAACTCTTCTATCGCGACAACACCATGATGCTGCTCGGTGACGCGAAGAAGATGACTGAAGAGATCGTGGGGGCGCTTTAGGGCGGGGCGAGAGTAAGTTCCCGAAAAGTGGAAGCGATATCCGGCCTAACACGCGGCAATTCAGGATCTAGGGCGGGTGGGCCATTCAGACGCCAGCGAAAGCGGTTCGAATGCCTTATGACACGCCCACGAGAATCAACAGATATGTATGGGGTCCCGTAATGCACGACATAAGTACAGTGTCCCCGCAATTCTGAGGTACGCTGCTCACACAACTCCATCGGTCCATGACTTAACGAAGTTTGATCCATATCAAAGACGGCCTTTTTCGAACGGTGTACGCAGGAATGCCATGCGGGTCTCTAAACCTGCTGCCGGGAGAGTTTATGACGAAAACACGGTTGCTCGAGGTCCGATTGCTTCTGTTCCTACTAGTGCGCGTCTGCCGGGCAGCAGCCAGACTGCGGCATATGCTCAATGACCGGGGCTGCTCAGTTTTAGCATCGTCCTCTGTATGAGTTGGATCGAGACACTATCTCCGAACCTTCCATCCTATCTGAATGCTTGGATTAATCTGCGAGGTTCGAGGAAGGTTCCTTCACTCGAATCATGCCCGGAATTAATGAAGACGGTTGTCCTTGATTTTGCTGCAATTGTAGACGTCTCCGAAAAACGTGAGTGCACATTTTTACATGTTGGGCAAAACGTCGAGGTACTCTATCCGGGCTGTGAGAGGGGAAGCCGCTTCAGCAACCTGAATCCCGTAACATTGCGGCTGACTATCTCGCGCCCAATTAACGAGGTGATTACAACTAGGCAGCCTTTAACGCGGCGAAGCAGCTATCGCGTTGCCGATAGCGATGCATTTTATGAACAGTTATTCTTACCTTTCGTGGATAAGAACTTTGAGGTTCGTAAGATCGTCATTGTTGGGGATGGATATAGCCTCGCCAGGAGTAACGCATAATGCAAGTCCCGCCGGCGCCGATTGACGAGGTCCATAGACTAGAAGCGCTGAAGTCTCTGCATTTATTGGATTCAAAACCGCAGCCACATTTTGATAGTTTGGTACGTGTTGCGCAGAGACTATTCGACATTGAAATTTGCCTGATTTCGCTTGTGGACGCTGAGCGCCAGTGGTTTTTGGCCTGTGTCGGCTTAGACGCCAAGGAAACGGGCCGAGATATTTCTTTTTGTGGTCATGCCATCATCCGTGAGGAGGTGTTTGTTGTTCGTGATGCGTTGGAGGATGCGCGCTTTCACGACAATCCGCTGGTGGTGGGGCCTCCTTTCATCAGATTCTATGCAGGCGTACCGCTGCGAATACCCCTGGGCTACAATTTGGGCACGCTGTGTATTATTTCGCCCCGGCCACGCCCAGATTTTGGGAGCGCGGACGAAGCCATTCTTCGCGATTTGGGAAATCTTGCTTTAAGCGCAATTGCTGCCCGCGCCTTACAAGAGGACAACGATGAAATTCGTGGCTCGCACGACCAGCATCTAACGCTTAGCGACGTTTCAACCGCCCCAATGGCGTTGGTTTCGTCGGATGGAAAAGTCACGGCCTGTAATCCAGCGTTCAACGGATATTGCGGGATCGACCATGCTGAAGGTCGTTCGATCGAGACTCTTTTGACCCTGCCAGCGTCGTGGAGGTTTGATATAGGGAAAACAAAAGAACTCCGTACATCGTCACGTATCGCAGCCACGGCACCCGTCGTGCTTTACGAATCTCAGAACGGATATATGGTGGCAGGCTGATACGTCCAATTTTCGGTCTTCCGCGCCACTCTTGAGAATCCATGTGGAGCACATCGTATTATCGATGGTTTTGCGTATGGACATTTCATGTGGACGAGGTTCGATGCTCAACAAACTCTTTGCGAGCAGCTCCTGGAAGAAGCGGGAGCGATTATAGGCAACCAGCACGTCAAACGCCTCCGGGTTGCTGCCCGGCTCGGGAGCACATCTGCTGAAACTCGGGCGGCCCGTCGGATCGGGCGCTGGACCTGCTCTTATGCTTCCGTTTCCCTCATAGAGAACAGAACCCTTATTCAAAATCAGCCGCGTTTCAGGTGAGCAGTCAGCGCGATTGGGGCGAAAAAGTATCGGTCGGCGTAGCTCATGGCTGCGCTAAGAGGCGGGCACTCTATAGCTAGGCCCCAGCACAGAGATAAAGAGGGCGAACGTATCGCGTGCCCCAGCCTCTGCGTCGTCGGCCTCCTGGCCCGTTGCCGGAATCTTGCCTAGCGCCTCAATAAAACTTCGCCATCTCCGTCCGGTGTTGACACCATCGCCCGCGAGGAACTGGCCTCCGTTTGCCTCGGTCACTCCCAAGACGCATTCGGCGCGCGGGAGCAGGATGCGCCCACCCAGCATTGAACCCTCGAGCACGTAGAGCCCACCCATGGCAGCTGACAGAGAGTGGTAGATTGCTGAGACGGGATCGAGGCGAGGTGCGCGGCGGGCAGCCGCTTTTAGATCCAGGGCGAGCAGGGCAGAGCGGCGACACCCCTCGAGGTCGAGTCCGCAGATTTGTTCCCCATGCGCCCGGAGACCGAGTTCAACACCCGCGTGCAGCGACCAGAGCTCATCCAGCAGTGCGACATAACCGTCCATCGTCGACAAACGCTGTTCGGCATCAAAGGCTTCTTCGGCTGCGTGATGAAGGAGTCTCGTCGCGGACCTAAGTCTCTCATGCAGAGTGAGTGCGAGCTTGCCCGCCGTCACGAGTTGCGCGCGCCAGACCGCCCCAGCGAGGTGGTGATCGCCAGTTGAAGCCGCGTAAGGTCATACGGCTTGTTAACCATCAAAATATCGTTGAAATCTGCGGGCCGCTCGATCTCGGACGAAAAGCCCGTGGTGAAGACGCAAGGTACGCCACGCGCACGAAAATCCCTCGCTAGGCTCCACACCGGCTCACCATTCACGTCAACGTCTAGCAATGCGATATCGATCTCACCTCGGCCGGCTTCCGTCGCTTCCCGCAACGTGGCACACGGACCCACCACAATCGCGCCAGCAGCGCTGAGCCACTCGGCCAGGTCCTGCGCCACTAGCGCCCCGTCTTCGACCACCAAAACCCGCAAGCCACTCAGCCCACTCCCCATTGAGATCGAGGGCTCCGACTTAGCTACCAACTTCGCGGTGGGCAGCAGCTTTGCTAGACGGTCTTCTGGGATCGTTATTTGACACCTCAGACCGTCGCCCTCGAATTCAAGTTTTAGGTGCCCCCCCACGTCGTAGGGAAAAATCTTTTCCATGAGCAGGCGGCCGAAGCCCTTGCGGATCGGAGTTGCAATCTCGCGACCGCATGCCTCTTTCCAACGGATGACGAGTGCCCGGCCGATGGCGCTATCTTCCAGCTCCCAAGTCACGTCGAGCCGTCCACTAGCGTCGGCGAGACAGCCATGCTTCACGGCGTTGGTGACCAGTTCGTGAAGCACCATTGACGTCGCCTGCGCTGTCTTGGGCTCCAACTCAAAATCCGCGGCCCGCACCGAGATGACGCAGCCGCCTGGGATGTTGTATGCGGCCAGTTCGTTATCGACCAGCGTGCGCAAAGAGGCCCCTATCCAGCTCGAATTGGTCAGGAGAGTGTGGGTCTTGGCCATCGAATGCAGACGCTGCTGGACGGATGCAACAAATGTTACCACATCAACAGCGTTGCGCCCGGAGAAGCGCACCATCGATTCGATCGTCGCCAACGTATTCTTCACGCGGTGATCAAGTTCGGCCATGAGCACATTTTGTTTAACGCGCGCCGTCTCTCGCTCGCGCGCGAGCGCGTCGGTAAACTCCAAGATGATTTCCATAAGGGCCGTCCGAAGCGACTTCGCCGCCGCTATCTCAGCGCGTTTCCACGGCCGTGACTGCCCTCGTACAGTCTCCGTCCAACTTTCGAAGGACTTCCGAGGCGTGAGCCGATCGCCCAGGGGGCCACTTACCACTGACTTCGTGGGATCGCCGGCCCATCGGACTTCTCGTACCTTTTCCGGCAGAAACCAGAGAATATAGTCCTTAGGTTTCCGCGAGATAGCGAGGGCTAGAACACCGACGATGCCACCGCCAAGATCAAGGCTTGTCAGCTCTTCGAATCTATCTGTCGCGAACACGCCATCGACCACCAGGTCATCCAGCATCGCCAACAGAGGCGGCATGAGTTCCGGGCCAGGGGTGCACCCCTCAGTCTCAAGGACGCCCTGAGCGACCACCGCGATACCGGCGGCCGGTATTAGGCTCAGGAGATTTGGCGCAGGCCCCAGTAGACTACCCAGCAAA
>CANJEU010000078.1 GCA_947473445.1 Fidelibacterota bacterium
AGGCCTCGGCAAATTCGGCTTTCGTGCTGATCCCAAGCAGGACGCCAATTTTTTTGCGTGCGCCGTCGGTCGTTTCGTCCCAGGCAATCGTGCAGACCACACGGTGTCCGTCCTTGCTCCAGCCAAGCGCGGGCGAGGCCGCGCAAAGACCGAGAAGCAAAAACAGAACGGCTCTCACGGCTGCGCCCCCGCCCCAGATTCCGTCACCGTGCGCGCAAGCAGACGCGTCGTCGTATAAATCGCCTCCAGCATCGGCGTGCGCTCGCCCACCAGGCGCGCGATCTCGATGATAGATCCCATATTCGCTTCGATCTCGGGCATGCGGCGCGCTTCGATATCCTGCA
The DNA here is from genome assembly GCA_947473445.1 of Fidelibacterota bacterium. Taxonomy (GTDB): domain Bacteria; phylum Pseudomonadota; class Alphaproteobacteria; order Rhodospirillales; family Rhodospirillaceae; genus SHVO01. The sequence continues at coordinate 345 of CANJEU010000078.1, forward strand.
GCATCGAAGTCTTATGATTGCCCAGCGATTGGGTAACCTCGATGCGCTTTTGCAGCGACATGCGCATCGTGATGCCAAGGCGTCCGGCCACGCGCTCGACCTCTTCCATAATGGCGCGCACCACCGCGCAGCCGCCTTCGTCGCGCACGATACTGGCAAGGCCCGCGCCCGTCAGCGCGCTCACGGGATTGAACGAGGAGTTGCCCCACACCTTGGTCCAGATGTCGGTACGGATCTCCGCGCTCACCTGTGTTTTGAAACCCGCGTCGGTAAAAAGCGCGGCGATGGCGGCGCTGCGCGTCGAGGTCGACCCGTCGGGCTCGCCGATGGTCATCAGCTTCGTGTCCGTGACATGCACCGTTCCTGGCGCGACCACGGCGGCGGCGGCATAGATCACCCCGCCGATGACGCGGCGCCCGTCGATGGCCTTGGCGATGGTTCCGTCCGGATCGAGCGCGCCAAGGCTTCGGCCCTCGAAAGCGCCGCCGCTCTTATGGAAATACCACCACGGGATGCCGTTCAGCACGGCAAGCACCGGAGTGTCGGCGTGAAGAAGGCGCGGTAATGTCGCCGCGGCTCCTGCAATCTGGTGCGCTTTCAGCGCAAGGATCACGAGGTCGAACGCTCCGGCTTCATCCGCGGCCGCGGCTTTTACCGCCGGCGTATGGCGCACGCCTTGCGCATCGATCATGGTGAAGCCGCTCTTCAACGCCGCGAGCGTCGGCCCGCGCGCGATGAAGGTCACGTCCTGCCCGTGCTGCGCTAGCGTTGCGCCCAAAAAGCCCCCGATGGAGCCGGTGCCGACGACGGCAATCTTTGAAAACGCCTTGGTCATGGACCAAGCCTATCGCCTAACCAGCGCCGTTGGCTACGCGTCTTACTCGCGTTGCATCCGGTTCAGACCGGGCCGGCGAATTGCAGCCCTTTCTTCCGCGGTCGCTCCGGCAAGCGCTTCGGCGAGGGCCGATTGCGACAGTTCCTGTACCGCCGTCGTTGCGGCACGCACCTCGGCCATCGCGCCGCGCAAGGCCTCCTGATCCAGCTCCGGCATACGGGCGAGCTCCAGCATCCGGGCGCGGGCTTCGCGCAGCAGTCGCACGGCGGCCGCCATCTCATCGCGCCGGGACTCGAGGGCCGATCTTACGTCGGCCCTGATCTCCGCGGGGTAAGTTAGGCGCATCTGCTCGGCTACAGGCCGGCCTTGCACCGACCAGCGTCCGGCAAAGAAGCTGAGGGCAAAGAGATTCACGGCCAGCGAAAGGCCGAGAAGTATCAGGACGATTTTTGCCTTGCGGCCCTCGAGGGTCATAACAGCAACCACATATCTGCCAATCCGCTTTCCATTTCTGTCTCGCCTAGCGCCATATACCCGGCATCGTCGAGCGGCATTGCGCCCGCCTCTCCAAAGTATCCAACGGCGAAGCCGGCAATCGACGCCGCGACGGCAAGGCCGGTGGCGGCGAAGCGCCATGTTGGCGGAAACAAGGGCACGGGCAACCGCGGGTGCGCGGCTTCAAGAATGCGTCCGGTGAGGGCGCTGTCCGTGGCCTCGGGCGCAGCAGCCCTCTTCAGCGTTCCGTCCAGACGCGCGATGTCGTCAAACAGCCTCTGCGCGGCGCTGTTCGACGCTATTAACCGCTGCGCGGCGCGCGCTTCCGCCGCCCGCCATCGCGATAAATCGGCGCCGTATAACAACAGGTTTTTTTCCAGATCATCGAGGGTCATGTCGCGGCGCGCTCCTTCTGGCGGTCTCGGAGGGTTTGTCGTGCCCGTACGATCAATTGTTCAGCGGCGCCGCGGCTGACGCCAAGAACGTCAGCCACATCTTGCGCGCTCCGGTCCGCGGTGACGACAAGAAGCAGCGCCATGCGCTGGCGCTCGGGCAGGGATAGAATGTCGGCGCGAACGGCGTCCAAAGTCTCGCGTTCAGCCAGCGCGTCATCGGCGCGCGGATGAGTCGCCGCGCGCTCCTGGGAGGCATCAAGACCAAGCCAGCCCCAGCGCCGCCGGCTGCGCAGCAGATCGAAACAGCGGTTGGCCGCAATACGGTGCAGCCAGGTGGTGAAACTCGCCTTCTCGGGGTCAAAGCCCGACGCATGGGTCCAGACTTTCAGAAATACGTCCTGCGCAACGTCATCGGCGTCGGCGGTGCTTCCGGTGAAACGTAGCGCGACGGAACGCACGGCCGCGACGTGCCGGCCGACCAATTGGGCGAATGCCGATTGGTCGCCCCGGGCAACGTCGCGGACCAGATCAAGGTCGTCGCGGGCTGACAACATACCGCTAGCAAATCACGTCGCGGATTTTCGATCTACGACGTCCCTTGCGTCTCAACGGCGCCAGACCCGCCCGCGCTGCACGGTATTGCCGTTCGGCCCGGTGACGCTGCTTCTTTGCCCGCCGCGCCAGCGTCCGACCGCGGTCGTCCGATCGCCGGTCCAAGTCGCACCGGCAGGGTTGGTATAGCTCCAATCCGTCCCGCAACGTCCGATCACGCGGCTGCCCGCGCACGACGTCTCGCGTGTCAACGTGCCTCCGGCCGCACCTTGACGCGTCGTGGAAACTGTTTCGGCCAAGGCCGGCTGCGCCAAGACGGCCATCAGTGCCGCGGCGGCAAAAGCAAAAACCTTCATGTGTTTTGCCCCTATTTCCGGCCAGACCGAAGGCTGCGCAGTGTATCGGCGGCAGCCCCAAATTCTTCGCGGGTGACAACGCCGTCTTTATTCGCGTCGGCACGGGCCAAGGGTTGGTTTGCGAAGAACTCGTCGCCCGAAACCGCTTGATCGCCGTCGGCGTCCAGGCGCTCGAACTGGCGGGCCATCATTTCCTCGCGCATGGCCGCGCGCCGCCGCACGCGATTCTGCGCGCGGTCTTGCTCCGCGGCCGAGACGACGCCATCGCCATTGGCATCCAGGCGCTTGAACCGCGCCGCGCGCGCCTGTTCCATCTCGCCGGCATCTACCTTGTCGTCATTATTGGTATCCATCCGCTCGAAGATGCGATCGGCAAGGGGATGGTCGGCGGCGGCAGCCGGCAGAGAGGTGGCAACACCGGCGGCCACAAGCGCGAGGCGGAAAATATAGGTTTTCATGGGGCTCCTGTAACGTAAGGGGGAACATACAGGAGCTATACGCCGGGCCAGGGCGTAACCTACGCGGCCGCGCGCTAAAATATTCCAGCTACCGCAAAGCTTGATTCAAGGTCAGGCCAAGGCGCACGCCGGCTTTCTCAAGCTGACCCATGGCGACAGGGCGGTTTTGCTGCACATAGGTCTCATCGAATGTGAGGCCGCCGGGGTTGCCGACATATCCTGTAGGGGCCCCGCGCATGACGAAATAGCTTTCCCGCGCCCAGTCGAGCGGCTCGGGATGGGTTTGCACTTCATGGGCGAGCCACAGCGTCTCGAGATTGTCCCCCGGCTTGACGCGGTCCGCTTCAAGAAGATGCGTCTCCCAGATCTCATAGATGGTTGTCTTGCGGCCGAGGAAGGTCGCGCCGATGTTGCGCCCGCCGCCGTCCGCGACAAAACCGAAGTTGAGCGGCTGATGAAGATCGGCGATCAGGTGCATTAATAATTTCAGCGAGGTTGCTTTCTCTTCCTTGGGCGCGTCGCTCTTCAGCGTGCTGATCTCCGCAATCACGCGCGTGAGCACGCAGCCCTCCGGCGACGGGCAGTCGCGGCCGATATCAAGGCCCGTGGCTTCACGCGGGATAAGCATCTCGTGCCACGCCGCCGTCTCAGGCTGCGCGGCCTTGACCCGTTCGGCCCAGACGCACAGCTCAAGGAATTCCTCGCTCGACGATATATCAAGAATGCCGAAAGCCGCTGTCCGCGTCGTCGGCGACATAACGTCCAGCGCGATGGCGCAGGACATGCGATGACCATCGCGGCTCCAGGCCAACGCAGGCGCGTTCAGGCCGATCAGGAAAATCGCAAGCAACAGCAGGCGCGCCATGGCTATGAGCCCGGGTTGGGTTGCGGCGCCGGTTCCGGCGGCAGAGGAATGAATTCCTGATTGTCCATATCAGGCAGCTTCATGCGGCCGGCGATCCAATCGGCCTTCGCCTGCTCCAGACGCTCTTTCGAAGAAGACACAAAATTCCAATACAGGAACCGTTCGCCCACCGGCTCACCGCCCAGAGTCATCACCGTCGAAGGCGCCGTGGCCTTGAACGACGCTGCGCCGGGGCCGAACACGACCATCTGGCCCGCGTGAAATGGCTGCCCGTCGACCTCGACTTCGCCGGTCGCCAGATAAAGGGCGCGCTCGTCGTGCCCGGTGGGAATTTCGGCCGAGGCTCCCGCATCCATTTCAAGGTGCGCGTAAAAGAGCGGCGAATGGGTTTTGACGGCGGCTTTCAGTCCATAAGCATCGCCCGCGATCAGGCGGCCGCGCACACCGTCCTCGCTCCACTGCGGCAGGTCGGCGCCGGCATGGTGCGAGAAGGCGGGTGCGGCTTCCTCATGTTCGTTTGGAAGCGCGACCCAGGCCTGAATGCCATGAAGGAAATCGCCCTCGGCGCGGGCCTTCTCAAACCGCTCGCTATGGGTGATGCCGCGGCCGGCGGTCATCCAATTCACTTCACCGGGCCGGATCGCCTCCTGCGAACCGATACTGTCGCGGTGCATGATTTCGCCGGCGTAAAGGTAAGTCACGGTCGCAAGCCCGATGTGCGGGTGAGGGCGCACATCAACGGTGCGCGGAAGGCCGGGCGCGAGTTCAACCGGCCCCATGTGATCGAAGAAAACAAATGGTCCCACCATGCGACGCTTGGCGAACGGCAGCACGTGTCCCACCTCGAAGCCGCCGAGGCTTTTGCGCCGCTGTTCGATCACAAGGTCAATCATTGGCGTTGCACCCGCATCTATGCCGTCAGGCGATCATATTCGGCGATGTAGCTTTCCTCGAAGGGCGTTCCTGTGCAGAACGGGCGCGCCTCCTTCAGCGCGCGTTGGAACGAGGGTCGCGCGGTCACGCGGCCGTAATACGCCGCCAGATTGGCGTAGCCGCCGAGCGGGCTGATCAGATTGGCGTAGAACAGGAACGGTGCCGCGCCGCAGTCGGCCAGCGTGAAGGTCTCGCCCACCGCCCATGTCTTGCCCGCAAGTTCCGTTTCGAGAATCCCGTAGGCCGTCTCCAAGGTGCTCTTTGCCAGCGCGACGCCAAACGCATCGTTCGTCCCGGCGGGCCGGAAGTTGTCGACCACCACCTTGGACATAGTGTCGTTGATGTAGAGGTCAAAGAACCGGTCGCGCGCGCGCACCTGTAGCGAGAGGTCCGGGTCGGTGGGCATCAACGCCACCGGCCCGGGATAGTGCCGCGCAAGATATTCGACGATCACGCTCGATTCCGGAACCGTCTCGCCCCGCGCCGCATCGTGCAGAACCGGGAACTTGCCAAGCGGCCAGATTTTCTTGAGCTCGCCGGCGGACGCCGGGTCTCCCAAGTTGATCAGCTTTGGCGTGAACGGTGTTGCATTCTCATAAAGCGCGATCAGCGCTTTCTGGCAGTAGGACGAGAAGGGATGGAAATAGAGCGTCAGCGCCATCGGACTACAGATCCACGATGGCTTTGAAGCCGCCGTAAATCATGCGCTTGGCGTCGAAAGGATTGTCCTTGCCTTGCATCATCTTGGCCAGGCGCGGATCCATCATCACCTTCTTGTTGATGCGGTCGCGATCCTTACGCGACTTATAAACGATCCATGAAAACATCACCGTCTCATCTTTCTTCAGCTTCACGCTTTGCGGAAAGGACGTGATCTTGCCCGGCTTTACGTCGTCGGCGACACACTCGCGGAATTCAAGCGCGCCGAACTCCATCCAAATCTTGCCGGCCTTCTGCGCCATGCTGCGGTAGGCTTTTATGTTCTTTTTGGGAACCGGTATGAGGAACCCATCAACGTAGGGCATTGGTGTTCTCCTCATGAGTGCAGTGGGCTTATCTATGTCCTGCCGTGCGGCGGCGGATTATGTCAACTGCTTGTGGCCGCGGCCAATCTTTATGCGTGTATTGCCGATCAGCGTCACAAACCCGTGCAGCATTTGATTTGCCCGCAATCCGCCTGGACACCCCTCCATTACGGGTTATCCTCGATCTCGCCCTGGAGGCGCGCGGCATAACCGCCGCATTCAATCACGCATGTGGAGGATCTCATGAGCAAGATATTCAAACTCGCCGCCGGTGCTCTCTTCGCCGTCGGAATTTCGTTTAGCGCTCAAGCCCAATCCGTCACGTATCACGCTACGCTGACCTCGGCCGAAGAGGTTCCGGTCAACCCCAGCACCGGCAAAGGCAAGGCCGAGCTGACGCTGAATTCGGCCACCAAGGAACTCACCTGGAATGTAACCTGGGAGGGTCTCACCGGTGACGCCGTCGCCGCTCACATCCATGGCCCAGCTGACAAGGGCGCCAATGCCGGCGTGCAGGTCCAACTCGGCGTGCAAGGGACCCCTCCGAAGAGCCCGCTGACCGGAAAGGCGACACTGACCGACGCGCAGATCGCCGATCTCAATGCCGGAAAATACTATGTGAACGTGCACACCCCGATGAACAAGGGCGGCGAGGTCCGCGGCCAAGTCTCGAAGTAAGGCGCTTTCTCTCCGCGACGGAAAAGGCCGGGCCATGTCCGGCCTTTTTCATTTATATTCGCCCGATGCCACCTGCCGCGCCGCGCGACGAGTCCATCATAGACCTGCCCATCCCCGGAAGCCCGGTGCTGCCCCGCACGCCGCTGCGCTCTCTCATGCAGTATATCCGCACCGGATTTAAGGCGCCGCTGATCGGCATGGCCCTGTTGATCGGCCTCTCGGCCTCGCTGGAAACCTTGCATCCCTATTTCCTCGGCAAACTGATCGGGACCTTGGCCGATCCCTCTTCCCGCGCGGATCCTTCCAATGCGGTGCCGTGGTTTGCCGCGCTTTGCGGAACCTGGCTCGGCGGATATCTCTTTGCCCATCTCTACGCCTCCTATTCCCACATGCGCCTCACCGATCTGCGGTTTCGCATGCAGGACGAAATGTTCGGCTATCTGCATGGCCATGCGCCGCGATACTTCCTTGATCATGCCAGCGGCGGTCTCGTGCAAAAGATTCGTCAGGCCGGCAACGCAGCGCAAGTCATGATCGATTATCTCTGCGGGAACGGCGTGCGGCTCAGCATCATGTTCGCCGTCACGATTGTGATGATCGTCAATCAGGCGCCCGACCTGCTTGCGCCCTTCGTGGCCTTCATCGCTGTATTCGCGGCAATCGCCGTGCTCACGGCGCAACGCATGCGGCATTTCGCCAAAATCCAGGCCAAGACCGCCTCCGAAGCCGTGGCCCGCATGGTCGATTCCATCACCAATTGGGACGTCGTTCGCAGTTTCGCCCGCTCGACGTACGAGCGCGAGACGATGCACCCCTTTACCGCCGCCGAACGCAGCGCCCAATTCAAGCTTCGCCTGTCGCTCTCGGCCATGCGCGTTTCACTGCACGGCCTGAGTGTCGGTTTCCTGGCCTGGCTTGCCTGGCAAAGCCTCGAAAGCACGCTCGCCGGAACAATGACGGTCGGGGCCTTCACGACCGTCATGATGCTCTCGTTCCTGGTGGGTAACGCCATTCGAAGCTTAGGCGACCATCTGTTCACCTATTTCGAATACTACGGTGTTCTCGGCGAAACACTGTCCACCGTGCTGGCGCGCCATGAAATCGTCGATGCGCAAGACGCGGCGCCGCTCACCGTCACACGCGGCGCGGTCATCTTCGATCAGGTGACTTTTTCCTATAACGACGGCACACCGGTTTTCAGCAACTTCTCGCTCTCTATTCGCGCTGGCGAACGCGTCGGCCTTGTGGGGCCGTCCGGCGCGGGCAAAAGCACGCTCATCAAGCTGCTGCGCCGCCAGTTTGCCTTCGATAGCGGCCGCATCGAGATCGACGGTCAGGACATCGCCCATGTCACCTGGGAATCGCTCCAC
>CANJEU010000079.1 GCA_947473445.1 Fidelibacterota bacterium
AAGCGCGATCGGGGCCATCGCCGGCGATCCACAGGTAGGTGCCCGACAAGCGCGCGATGGCGTCGAGCAAGGTTTCAAGGCCGGTGCCGCGCACGAGGCGCAAGGCCGTAACGACCAGTTTGGCGGTGGGCGGCGTGTATAGGGTCTTGCGGCTGATGGGGGGCGTGACCGGCTTACCGGCGCGGGCGAAAGGAAGCTGCGGCAGGATGTGCACGCGGCTCGCGGGCCAGCCGGCGGAGACGGCGATATCGGCGCGCGCCTGCGTCGGCGCCAGCAGATGATCACACTTGGCGAGCGCCGCGCCATCGTAGGTGGCGCCGCTGCGGCCGAGGTGCACAAAACTTCCCTTCTCGACCAGCGGCGCCACATCGGGCGTCCAGGAGATCAGAAGATTGGGCTCAAACCTGCGCACGACGCCGTTGATGCGGCGGCGGTCGAGGAAGGCGAAGCGACTGGGGAACTGCATCTCGATGGTGATGGCGCCCGCAGCGGCGAAGCGTTCGGCGCGCGCGGGATTGTCGGCGAGCATGACACGCTGCTCGTCGCCATTTTGCTGCAGCAGAGCGGTGACCCGTTCCGCCTGCTGCTCGACGCCGCCATACGGCGCGCCACTCATGAGGTGAAAGACTTTCAACAGAACCTCAAAATCAGTTTTCAACACTTTGCATATGCGGCGCGCGAAGCCAAGACATCACGCAAACAACCGCAGCGCCGCGCCTGCAACCTCCCTGACACCGAGACTGGCAATGTCACGGCTGGGCGCCTGCAGGAAGTGTGCGCCGAAGGGAGCATAGCGTATAGGGTCCGACGGGCCGAAGACAGCCAGCGAGGGTACATTCGACGCCGCGGCAAGGTGGGCGAGGCCAGAGTCATTGCCGATGAAGGCCGCGCATTCCTTGAGCGCGGCGGCGACGGTGAGCAGATCCGGCTGGCCAAAAACCTTCAGAGCCTCGGGAAAGGCGTCGACAAGCGGCACGGCTTTTTCGGCATCGCCCGGGCCGCCGAAGAAGGCGATTCGCCAGCCCGCGCAGGGACCGGCAAGGAGCGTGCGCACGAGGGCGGCGAAATTCTCCGCCGGCCAGGTTTTTTCCGCGGCCGCGGCGATCGGAGCGATAGCAAGGACGGGCGCGCCGGCGGGGATCAATTGTCGCGCGGCGGCGATGTGATGCGGCGCAAGGTAGAGGTGCGGCGCGGCCGGCGCAGGCAACGCGAGCACCGAGGACTGGTGGACAACGCGGTGTACCTTGTCATTCGCCTTGCCGATGACATGGCGTTCGCGGGCGCGCAAGAAATAGGAAAGGAACGAGCGGCGCAGATCGATGACCATGTCCCAGCGCGTGCCGCGCACCTCGCGCCACAGGTCCCACCAGTGTAGATCGAAGCGGCGCTTCTTCAGAACGATAACGCGGTCGAGGCGCGGGACGGCGGCGAACAGCGTTTGCGGCAGACGGCCGCAGACCACCGTGAACCGGGCCTCGGGATAGGTCGCAACGAGGTGATGGAGCACGCCCGAGGACAAAATCGCATCGCCGATGCGTGTATTGGTGATGAAAAGGATTTTCAAGCTGACGGTTTCAGCGAGGCGACGAAGGAATCGAGTTCGTCGGCGGCCATGGTCCAGGTGCGGCGCCGGGTGGGCCGGCAGGCCTCCTCATTGAGTGAGGTATAGACGCCGTCGTCGCCGAGGATCTGCAAGGCGACGTTGGCGAAGGCATCGGCATCGGGCACGACATAACCGGTCTGTCCGTTGGCGATGCGCTCGACCGTGCCGCCGAGGGCGCGCGCGACAGCGGGCAAACCTGCCGCCTGTGACTCACCGAGGGTCCAGCACACATAGTCCTGCGCATGGCCGGGGTAGAGATGAACGCGCGCCGTGCGGAACACGGCAGCCATACCGTCGTCGGAAATCGGATCGGCGATGGCGACGTTTGCGGACGCCGCCGCCTGGACCTGGGCGAAGACGGGCGCGAGATCGTCCGCGATGCCCTCGCCGCGCTGGGCCTTGCTGAGGCTGGCGGAGAAGATCGACAGACGCGCCGTCGGCATGGCGGTGTGGATGCGCGTTGTCCAGAGATCGAGCAGCCAGGAGAGACCGTGTAACGGGTGCGAAGTGACGATGGCATAGGGGCCGGGCGGGCCCTGCGGCATGGCGGCCGCGACGGCCATGCGCGCGGCGTAGAGTTCGGGATTGAGCGCCTCTTCGTGCGGGTCGGACTCGTGGACGAGGGGAGGTTCCCAGTAGGGGGCCCGCACGCCGGGGTTCATCACCATGCGCGGCAGCTTGCCCTTATAGGCGCTGTGCTGCAGGTCGGAGAGGAAGATGAGACCGGGGTTAAAGGACTCCCAGAGCGGCGTATTGACCTCGGCGGTCAGATACTCGGGCGCGCCGGTGACCCAGAGAAGCCGATGCTTGGCCTGGCGCAAGTGGCCGAGAAGGGACGGCTTGCGCATGGCAATAATGACGTCGGCGGCTTTGGGCGCCCAACTGTCGCCGAAGGGCGTGTAATACGCGCCGTCGGCCATATGCGCATAGGTGGTACGGTTGATGACCTTGACCTCGTGACCACGTTCGGCGAGCGCCGAAGCAAGGCCGCCAACAGCCTTTTCGGCCCCGCCGATGGCCCGGCGCAGATTGGTGTAACCGTCATATTGAAGCGGCGAATCGTCGACAAACACGTATTGCATGGGCGGGTTATAGCCGAGACGCGCACGGCTTGCAGCAGGCGCGAACGGTGCTACATAAGCCGGGACTTTAGGAGCTGCCCCATGGCGTACTGCACCGCCCTGCCCCATCGCGCATTGGTTGCCGTCGGCGGCGAGGATCGAACCGCCTTTCTGCAGGGTATGATTTCGAACGATATGCGCAATGTGGAGGCGGGAGCGGCCCTATGGGCGGCTTTCCTGACCCCACAGGGAAAATTCCTACACGAGTTTTTCGTCATCCCGCATGGGGATACGGTCTTGCTGGAGTGTGAACGGGACCGCCGCGACGACCTGATCACGCGCCTATCACGTTATAAGTTACGGGCGAAAGTTACCCTCGCCGCGCTCGACACCCTGAACGTGGGCGTAGCCTGGGGCGATGACGCCAGCACCACCCTTGAAACCACCGACCGGCCGGGCACGGTAACTGTAAGGGGCACAGGGGTGATTTATACCGATCCGCGGCTGCAAGGCGCGGGCGTACGATTCGCGCTGCCGGCCGAGCAAGTGGAGGCCCTACCCCTCACCCCCTCGACCCCGGACAGTTACGACGTCCACCGCATCGGGCTGGGCCTGCCGGACGGCAGCCGCGACCTGGAGGTGGAAAAGGCCCTTCTGCTGGAGAATGGGTTTGAGGAACTGCACGGGGTGGACTTCAAAAAGGGCTGTTATATCGGACAGGAATTGACGGCGCGCACCCACTACCGGGCGCTGATTAAGAAGCGCCTGATGCCGGTGACGATTGCCGGTGCAACGCCCTTGCCGGGCGAAGCGTTAACGCTGGACGGCAAGGACGCAGGGGAAATGAAGAGCGCGGCCGGGGCGAATGGACTAGCTTTGGTCCGCCTGGACGCCTGGAAGAGCGGGGGCAGCTTGACGGCGGGTGATACCCGCATTACCCCCGTGAAACCGGATTGGATGCAATTGCCGCAAGAGCAATAGCAGCTTTGAGACTCGGAAAGCCCATGGGGAAATCGCGCGCAGGGGCACAAGGGCATGGCGACCCGCTACCGCAGACGACCGATTGAGATCGAGGCGTTCCAATGGAACGGCCAGCCGCGCGCCGAATGGCCCGACTGGCTGGAAGCCGTGCTGTTGGCCGACGGCGGGCTGGCCATCGGCGGCGTACGCGACAAGGTCTATAAGGGCGACTGGCTGGTGCGCGAAGGCGGCACCACCTACCGGCTGCCGCCGGCAGTGTTCAATGCGCAGTACGAGAGCGTCGAAGCGGAGTAACTCTTCACTTCGCGGAATTTGGCAAAGGGCCTAGCTTTAAGCCTTAAGCGGCAATGCCCGCTTTAGCACCCGGATGCGCCGTCGATGAAATTCCTCTCACCGATGCTGCTTTTGCTTCTGCTGGCCGCGCCGGCATTGATTGCCCTTTATTTATATCTGCTCGGCCGCAAGAAGCGCATGGCGCTGCGCTATGCCGATATCGGTATGGTGAAGGAAGCACTGGGGCCCCATGCGGCGCTGCGCCGCCACCTGCCCGCGGCCCTGCTCTATGGCGCGATTATCCTGATGCTGATCGGCATCGCCAAACCGACGGCGATGATCACTCTGCCCTCGCAAAGGGCCATGGTGATCCTTGCCATGGATGTCTCGGGCAGCATGCGCGCTGAGGACGTCGAGCCGAATCGCTTGGTCGCCGCGCAAACGGCCGCCAAGCAATTCATCGCAGAACAGCCGAGCACGACGCAGATCGGCATCGTCGCCTTCGCGGGCGCGGCGGCCCTGGTGCAATCGCCCACGCTGAACCGCGAAGAGACGATACAGGCCATCGACCGCTTCCGCACCTATCGCGGGACGGCGATCGGCAGCGGGATCCTCGTGTCGCTGCAGACGATCTTCCCGGATGCGGCGTTCGATCCGCGCTTTAGCGAGTCGGAGTTTGGGCGCGGGCGGGAAAGTCAGGGGGCTTCGCTCGACTATACACCGCAGTCAAATGTGAAGCCGGTACCGCCGGGCTCTTACCAGAACGCCGTGATCATTCTGCTCACCGACGGACGCGCGACGGCGGGCCCCGACCCGATCGAGAGCGCGCGCCTTGCGGCCGAGCGCGGCGTGCGGGTGTTCACCGTGGGCCTTGGAAGCGCCACGGGCGGCGGCCGCGGCGGTTACCAGTTCGATGAAGAGACGTTGAAGACCATCGCCGGTGTGACGATGGGGAAGTATTTCTCGGCCACATCGAGCGCGACGCTGAACGAGGTCTATAAATCGCTGAACACGCAGCTTGTGATGGAACGCCAGGAGACGGAGATCACAGCCCTCTTCGCCGCCCTCGCCGCCCTGCTGACCATCGCCGCCGGGGCAATGTCGCTGGTGTGGCATAGCCGGATTTTGTGAGACGAACGCAGGCCGTCACCCTGGGCGCAGCCCAAGGTCTAGAGTTGTTACGTGCGTAACGTGCCGCACGCTCTGTGATCCTGGCAGCTTATCGAGTTTCGTAGCTCTGGATCCTGGGCATACGCCCAGGATGACGGGCGGTGGGCGGGCCGCCGTCGCCCTTAGATCTTCGGGAAAACCTGCTTTGTCGGTTGAACGAGCACGCGTTCGAACAGGCCGGCTTTGTGATAGGGGTCCTGCTTCTGCATTTCGCGGGAATGCGCGAGGCTTTCGAAGTCGGCGATGATCATCGAGCCTTGGGGCGTCGTCCCGTCGTCGCCGAGGATGGGGCCGGCGAACTTGAAGGTGGTGACGTTTTTTTCGAGCCAGGCGAGATGTTCATCGCGCGTCTTCATACGCAGTTCGAGTGATCCCGGCTTATCGAAACACAACCATGCGGTCAGCATTACCTTCTCCCCCTCCTCGATTTATTCAGCGGCGGTCCGCAGGGCGCGTTCGGTGCTGTTTTCGTTGAGCACCGCCTGCGCCGCGGCAAGCCGCGCGACGGGCACACGATAGGGCGAGCAGGAGACGTAATCCAGTCCGGCGCGGTGGAAGAAATCGATGGAGTCCGGATCGCCGCCATGTTCGCCGCAGACGCCTAATTTCAGGCCAGGACGGGTGGCACGGCCGCGTTCTGCCGCAATCGTGATCAATTCGCCGACGCCGTCCTGATCGAGGCTGGCGAAGGGATCCTTCTCAAAGATGCCCTTGGCTTTATAGAGCTCGACGAGCGTCGCGCAATCGTCGCGCGAGAGGCCGAGAGTGGTTTGCGTGAGATCGTTAGTACCGAAGGAGAAGAACTCAGCCGTGGTGGCGATATCGCCGGCGCGCAGCGCGGCGCGCGGCAGTTCGATCATAGTGCCCACAGTATATTCAACCTTCACGCCGGACTGCCCGAAGACGGCAGCCGCGGATTCGTCGACGACCTTCTTCATCATGTCCAGCTCGGCGCGGGTGCCGACCAGCGGGATCATGATTTCAGGAACGACCGTTTTGCCGGCCTGGGTGAGCTGGACGGCGGCCTCGAAGATCGCGCGGGCCTGCATGGCGTAGATTTCCGGATGCGAGACACCGAGGCGCACGCCGCGATGACCGAGCATGGGATTGGTTTCGTGCAGACGCGCAAGCACTTCGCGCACAGAGTCTTCGGAAACCCCCAAACCACCCGCGACTTCGGTGATCTCGCTATCGGTCTGCGGCAGGAATTCGTGCAACGGCGGATCGAGCAGACGAATGGTGACGGGCAGACCTTCCATGATGGTGAAGAGCTTCACAAAATCGCCGCGCTGATGCGGCAGGAGTTTATCGAGCGCGGCTTTGCGGCCGCCGGCGTCCTTGGCGATGATCATCTGGCGCACGGTGAGGATGCGCTGGGCGTCGAAGAACATATGTTCGGTGCGGCAGAGACCGATGCCTTCAGCGCCGAATTTGCGCGCGACTTCAGCGTCGAGCGGCGTTTCGGCGTTGGCGCGCACCTTCAAGCGGCGGATGCCATCGACCCAGCCCATGAGCGTTGCGAAATCGCCTGTGAGTTCGGGGCGGATGGTGGCGACCTTGCCGAGGAAGACTTCGCCCGTGGAGCCATCGAGCGTGATGACGTCCCCTTCGAGCAGGATCTTGTCGCGGATGCGCAAGGTTTTGGCGTGCACGTCGACCTGGAGTTCGCCCGCGCCCGAGACGCAGGGCGTACCCATGCCGCGCGCGACGACGGCGGCGTGGCTTGTCATGCCGCCGCGGGTGGTGAGGATGCCCTGGCTGACGTGCATGCCGCCAATGTCTTCCGGGCTGGTTTCACGGCGCACGAGAACGACTTTCTCGCCGCGCTTGACCCAGTCTTCGGCGTCTTCGGCGTTGAAGACGATCTTACCCGAGGCGGCGCCCGGCGAGGCCGGCAGGCCGCGCGCGAGAAGCTGACGCGGCGCTTTGGGATCGAGCGTGGGATGCAGAAGCTGGTCGAGCTGATTGGGGTCGATGCGGCGCACGGCTTCTTCTTCGGTGATGAGACCTTCGCGCGCCATATCGACGGCGATCTTGAAGCCCGCTTGTGCCGTGCGTTTGCCGTTGCGGGTCTGCAGCATCCAGAGCTTGCCCTTCTGGATGGTGAATTCCATGTCCTGCATATCGGTGTAGTGACGCTCGAGCTTGTCGCGCACCTCGACGAGCTGGCGATAGAGCGAGGCCATCTCTTCTTCCATGGAGGGAAGCGTGGAACTTTGCGCCTGCTTTCCGGCGATGGTGATTTGCTGCGGCGTGCGGATGCCGGCGACGACATCCTCGCCTTGGGCGTTCACAAGATACTCGCCGTAGAACACATTCGCGCCCGTTGAGGGATCGCGGCTGAAGCAGACGCCGGTGGCGCAGTCGCTGCCCATATTGCCGAACACCATAGACTGCACGTTGACGGCCGTGCCCCAGTTGTCGGGAATATCGTGAAGCTTGCGGTAGGTGATGGCGCGCTGGTTCATCCAGCTGGAGAACACCGCGCCGATGGCGCCCCAGAGCTGCTGGTGCACATCCTGCGGGAAGGGCGTGCCCACTTCCTCGAGCACCTTTTCTTTATACGAAACCACAAGCGCCTTGAGATCGTCGGCGGTCAGGTCCGTGTCGAGCGTGACGCCTTTATCTTCCTTGGCGATGTCGAGGATGTGTTCGAAGTCGTAGGAGTCCATGCCCAGCACGACGCCGGAATACATCTGAATGAAACGGCGATAGCTGTCATAGGCGAAGCGCGGATCGCCCGCTTGTTTGGCGAGACCTTCGACGGTCTCATCGTTGAGGCCAAGGTTCAAAATCGTATCCATCATTCCCGGCATCGAGGCGCGCGCGCCCGAGCGGACCGAGACCAGCAGCGGCTGCTTCACTTCGCCGAACCGCGCGCCGATCTGTTCCTCGATACCGGCGATCGCCCGGCTCACCTGCGCTTGCAGGTCGGCCGGATAGGACTTTCCATTGTCGTAATAGTAAGTGCAGACCTCGGTGGAGATGGTGAAGCCCGGCGGAACCGGGATGCCAATCGCGCTCATCTCGGCGAGGTTCGCGCCTTTGCCGCCGAGAAGGTTTTTCATGCGCGCGTTGCCTTCCGTACGGGCTCCGAAGGCATAGACCCACTGACCGTTATGCGCGGCGGCGGGCGGCGCAACAACAACGGCGACCGCGGCGGGTTTGGTTTCCCCGGCGCCGAAAAGGTCGGGGCGGAGCTCCTGGCGGGTG
>CANJEU010000080.1 GCA_947473445.1 Fidelibacterota bacterium
ATCGGCAAGCTGGCCAAGGACCCGGGGAAAATGAGTGATGCGGCAACGGCCTGGTCTGAGATGGCCTCGAGCTTCATGAAAGGCGCTCCCGCCTCCACCCCGTTCACGGCCTCCTCCCATGACCCCTCTTCCGCTGCGTACCGGCCCACGCCCGCTGCCCCTTCACATGGCGCTGGAGGGCTGGATACTCTCGAGCTCCTTGGCCGGCTTGATGCCATCGAACGGCGCCTTGCCGCCCTCGAATCAAAACCCGCGCGAAAAGCACCCGGCCCTGCTGGTCGCGGCAGAAGCAGCGGGCCTAAGCCCTGACCTTCTGACCGGACCCTGGCAGGACCACCTCGATCCTGTCCGTTTTCTTGAGTCTCTGACGCGCCAATCGACGGAACGGATGGGCAGCTTCGTGGCCGGGGTCCGCGCCTACCAATCTCATCCGCACCGCCGCGCGCTCGCGCCGCTGCCCGAGGTGTGGAAACGCGGCGCGGCAACACTGCGGCATGCCAAAGGCGACGGACCGGCGGTGCTCTTCGTGCCGTCTCTGATCAATCGCGCCTATATCCTCGACCTTGCCGCCGACCGCAGCCTCATGCGCGCGAGCGCGGCGCAAGGTCTTGATGCGTTCCTGCTCGACTGGGGTGATCCGACGGCGGCTGAACTCGCCTTCACCGTCACCGACTACGTCGAAGGTGTGTTGATCCCGGCGATGGAGGATCTCGCTGCGCGCACGGGTGGCCCCGTGCGTCTCGCGGGATACTGCATGGGTGGGACGCTCGCGGCTGCCGCGGCGGTATTGCGTCCCGATCTCGTCTCCCGCATGGCGTTACTGGCCGCGCCGTGGGATTTCCACACCGAGAGCGAAGCCGCGCGCGCCTTGATGCGCGCGATGTCGGCTCCTCTCACCATGATGATCGACGCCGAGGGCAGCGCCTCGGTCGATCTGCTGCAGGCGCTGTTCGCCTCGCTCGACCCTACGTTGACGGGACGCAAATTCCGCGGCTTTGCAAACCTTGATCAACACGCCGAGGAAGCGCGCCGTTTCGTCGAGCTTGAAGATTGGCTCAACGAAGGCGTGCCGCTCGCCGCGCCCGTGATGAAAGAAGTGCTCGAAGGCTGGTACGGGCGCAATGACCCGGCCGGCAACTTATGGCGCGTGGCCGACACCGTCATCGATCCCGCGCGCATCACTTCGCCGACGCTCGCGCTCATCCCGTCCCAGGACCGTATCGTTCCCCCGCAGTCCGCCCGCGCGCTTGCCACGGCGATCCCCGGGGCCATCACCCGCGATGTTCCCTTCGGCCATATCGGGATGGTCGCCGGCGGATCGGCGCCGCGGCGTGTCTATGGTCCGCTGATTGAATGGTTGCGCGCGACATCGTGACTAAGGCGCCAGAAGCGCGCGCCCAGCAAAAGGGTCGCGACCATCAAACCGATGGCAAGGCCCCACCAAACCCCTGTGGGTCCGAGTTCCAGCGCGAAGCCCATCACCCAAGCCACCGGGAAGCCCACGCCCCAATAGCTGAAAGCGGCCAGCACCATCGGTAAGCGCGTGTCCTTGTAGCCGCGCAGGGCCCCCGCGGCGATCACCTGCGCGCCGTCGAACACCTGAAACGCCGCGCCCACCGCCAGCAAGCCGACCACGAGCGCGATGACGTCGGCGTCCGCCGGGACTGCTGGGTCGAGATTGAAAAGCAATGCGAGGTCGCGCGGGAAAATCAGGAACACCGCGGCCGCCATCAGCATGAAAGTGATGCCGAGCATGAACGAAACCATTCCCGCGCGGCGCGCGGCGGTCGGCGCCTGCGCGCCGAGATGGAAGCCCACACGCACGTTGACCGCCTGCGAAATCGCCATGGGCACCATGAAGGTGGTCGAGGCGATGCTGATCGCCACCTGATGGGCCGCCAGCGCGGTATTTCCCAGCACTCCCATCATCAGTCCGCTCGCGGCAAACAGAAAAAGTTCGACGGCGACGGTGGCCGCGATGGGCCAACCCATGTGATACAATTCGCGCACCGTCTTCCAATCGACGGCGCCGGCGAAAAGATGGCTGCGCATGTGTGACTGCGTGCGAATGATCAGCGCCGTCGCCGCGGCCATGATCCAAAGGGCGATGGCGCTCGCCGTGGCCGAGCCCATGTAGCCCATCTCGGGCAGGCCCCAGGCGCCGTGAAGCAGGCCGTAGTTCAGAAAACCGTTGAGCAAAAGCGCCGCGATGGTCACCGCCATGACGACATGTGGATGATTGATCGCGGCCAGGTAATTGCGCTGCGTGGCGAGGAGAAGGCTTGCCGGAGCGCCAAGCAGCAGGATGAGCTCATAGCGGCCGACATCGTGTGCGAGCTGGGCGGGTTCGCCTAACGCGAGAAGAATGGGTTCGAGGAAGGCCAGCACCGCCATCACCGGGATCGACGCGAACAGCGCAAGGATGGTGCCGGCGCGAAAGACCGGCGATATCCGCGCGACGTGCCCCGAGCCGCGCGCATGAGCGGTCAAAACGCCGACGCCCGTCATGCCGCTCTGCATGATGGCAGTTGTGGTGAAGAATAAACCGGCTCCAAGGCCGCCGGCGGCCAGTGCATCTCGGCCCAAGGAACCAAGCAGGATCGTGTCGGTCAGTCCCATACCCATCTGCGCCACCGCCGCGGCCGCCAAAGGAAGGGCGAGGCGCAGCGTCGCGGACGTTTCCTGCTTGAAGGTGAGCGCGGAAGAAGAGGGGATCATAACCAAAGGGTCCCAAAGGGTAGGCGGGCATACGGGATGCCCCGTATTGCTGTCAATGTAAGCGCCCGGCCTGTGAGGGGCGAAGACGCGCGTGGATTCTGTTGCAGTGCGAACCTGGGGGCTTTCCCTTGCTGCTGACGCGCCCCTATTATCAACACCAACAACAACACAGGGATTCTCACATGACTGCGCGCGTGGCTTTGGTGACCGGCGGAACCCGGGGCATCGGTAAGGCGATTTCTGTCGGCCTCAAGAAGGCGGGTTATCGCGTCGCCGCCAACTACGGCGGAGATGACGCCGCGGCCAAAGCCTTCAATGTCGAGACGGGGATTCCGGTCTACAAGTTCGACGTCAGCGACTTCGACGCCTGCAAGGCCGGCGTCGAGCAAGTGGTGAAGGACCTCGGCCCAGTCGACGTGCTCGTCAACAACGCCGGCATCACGCGCGACGGAACGCTGCACAAAATGGATGCCAAGCAGTGGCAGTCGGTCATCGATACCAACCTCGGCTCCTGCTTCAACATGAGCCGTGTCGTCATCGACAGCATGCGTGAACGTTCCTTCGGCCGTATCGTCAACGTCGGTTCGATTAACGGCCAGGCCGGTCAGTACGGTCAGGTCAACTATGCCGCCGCGAAGTCCGGCATCCATGGATTCACCAAAGCGCTCGCGCAGGAAGGCGCTGGCAAAGGCATTACCGTGAACGCCATTGCGCCGGGTTATGTCGACACCGACATGGTGCGCGCCGTTCCGCCGCCGGTGCTGGAAAAGATCATCGCGCGCATCCCGGTTGGCCGTCTCGGCCGGGCCGAGGATATCGCCCGCGCCGTGTTGTTCCTTGTGGCAGACGATGCCGACTTCATCACCGGCTCGACCATGTCGGTCAACGGCGGCCAGCATATGTATTAAGCGGCGGTTGTGCCGGCGCCGCTCCACGACCCCACCCAGCTGCTCTATCTTTTCACGCTGCTGGGCGTGGGTGTCTTTGCGTGCAGCGGCGCGCTCGCGGCCGGCCGTCGTAATCTAGATCCAATTGGCGTTGCGGTGCTTGCGATGGTGACCGCCACCGGCGGCGGCACTATCCGCGATGTGCTTCTCGATCGCACGGTGTTCTGGATTGCCGACCCCACGCATATCGTGGTGTGCCTCGCCGCCGGAGCGGCGACCTGGGTGTGGGTGCGCTTCTTTCACCCGCCTGATCGGGCGCTTCAGCTGGCCGACGCGGTTGGTCTCGCGCTTTTCGCCTTGACCGGAGCCCAGATCGCAGAAGCCGCGCAGGCGGGGGCAATCATTATCGTCCTGATGGGCGCGATTACCGGCTGTGCCGGCGGCCTTTTGCGCGACGTGCTCAGTGCCGAGGTCCCGCTCGTTTTCCGTAAGTCGGAACTCTATGTAACGGCGTGCGTCGCCGGTCTTACCGGTTATGTGCTGCTGCGACAGTTCGGATTTCAGCCCGACGTTGCCGGAAGCTTAAGTGCGGCCCTGATCCTGGCGCTGCGGCTGGCCTCGATCCGTTGGAACATCACGCTTCCGACGATGCGCATTGGTCCAACGCGCGACTAAGCCAGACCCGGTAGCCTTTAGAAAACATCTTTCCGCTTGCGAACTTCGGCGAACACATCGACCGGATCGCGGCCCGCCATGCCTAGAGCTGCGGCCAATTCCGGCGCATCGGCGCGCAGGAACGGATTTGCGGCCTGCTCTTCGCCCAGAAGAGAGGGCACCGATGGCTTTCCTGCCGCGCGCAAGGCCTTCACGTCGCGCTCGCGCTTGCGCAGCGCGTCATTTTCCGGATCGATGCTCACGGCAAAGCGGATGTTGCTCTCGGTATATTCGTGGGCGCAGAAAATGCGCGTTGCCGGCGGTAACGCCCGCAGGCGTTTGAGGCTGGTCCACATCTGTTGCGGGGTGCCCTCGAACAGTCGTCCGCAGCCGATCGAGAACATGGTGTCGCCGCAGAACAGGGCGTCACTCTCCTTGAACCAATAGGCGATATGGCCGCGCGTATGTCCGGGCACGAAGAAGACCTCGGCCTTTTCAGCACCGAGCGCATAGATATCGCCGTCCTTTACCTGCACGTCCATCCCGGGAATGCGGTCGGGATCGTGCGCGGGGCCGACGATGAGGCAGCCGGTGGCGTCCTTGATTTCCATATTCCCGCCGATATGGTCGGGGTGATGGTGGGTGTTGAGGATATGGGTGATCTTCCAGCCCAGACGATTGGCCTCGTCCATCACCGGTCCCGCCACCGCCGGATCCACGACGGCCACCGTGTTACTCACGGGCTCGCGCACGAGATAAATGAAATTGTCCGACAGCACGGGAATTTGGCGGATATCGAGCATGGTGACCTCAGGGGCGACTCGAACGTCCTTCGGATTTTAGCGCGAAGGCGTTCGGGTTTGATGTGGTTTCGTGAGCCCATGTAGGCCCGTTGTGGGGTGTACGCCACACGGACGAATAATTCCCCACCTTTCGACAACGAAACGTGCCGCCCAAGCGTTGGATGTGATATCGAGAGAAAATCGCGCTGGGGTGCCGCGATGCGAGACTCCGCGCCGGATCGTTACGTCAAACTGTTACGAAACGTCTGGATCGCCGTGAGTCTGTCTAATTTCCGAGCGCGTCGCGTTATAGTGCTAAGGCTCGCCGCCTTTGGCGCCCTGGCCCTTGGCGCAATTTTGACGTCTGCGGCCCTCCACGCTCAGGAAATGAAGGTCATGCGCATCGGCGCGGGCCCCACCGGCGGGACGGATTTCCCCTTCGGCGGCCTCATCGCCAATGCGATTTCCAATCCACCGGGCTCGCGCGAATGCGAACGCGGCGGAAGCTGCGGGGTACCCGGCCTCATCGCCGTGGCGCAAACCACCATCGATCCGGCCGAGAACCTGCGCGCGGTCAGCCGCGGCGATCTTGAGCTCGCGCTGACCCAGGGCGACACGCTCGCGTGGGCGTACCGCGGGGCCGGCGCCTTCCAGGGCCAGGAACCGATGCGCAATCTGCGCATGATCGCCCGCCTCTATCCCTCGAACGTCCACTTGGTTGTGAAAAAGGGCTCGCCCATCAAGGCGGTCACCGATTTGAAGGGAAAGAAAGTCGCCATTGGGGGCGAAGCGTCCGCGACGGCCGGCACCGCTAAGGCGATTCTGTCGGCGTACGGCGTAAAGTGGGACAGCGTTCAGATGCGGACGTATGATTTTGCCGCCATCACCGGCGCCCTCGAGAAGAACGAGGTCGACGCTCTTTTCATGGTCAGCGGGGCGCCTGTGCTGGCGCTGGAAGATTTGGCGAGTCGCACGCCGATTTCGTTTGTCCCTATCGACGGCCCCGTGGCCGATAAGCTGCCCAAGATTTTCCCCTTTTACAGCCAAGGAATGATCCCGGCGAAGGCGTACGGCGACAATCCCGCGGTCCCCACCCTCGACGTCAGCTCGGTCCTTGTGGGGCGCGAGAATATGAACGCCGATCTTGCGTACGGTATCGTCCGCGCCATCTGGCACGAGCGGAATCGCCCTCTGTTCCAGAAGGGCCACCCGCGCGGCCATTTCATGGACCGGGCGTTGGCCGCGCGAGACTTAGGTGTTCCCATCACACGCGGGGCGGATAAGTATTATGTGGAAAATGGCCTGATGGAGCCGCGGTCTGAAGCACCCGCACCGGCCGCACCGCCCGCCGACAAGACGCTCACGCCGGGACCACGCAAGGCCCTGCTCTCGTGGCCGTTTGCGAACAAACATTCGTGATCTAAGGCGTATGCGCGCAACTTCAAGACTGTTCGCCGCCGTCTGATCTGGTACCTTCCGCCTCGTGAAAACACCCTTCCTCAGCCTGCTCGTCGACGCCGATAGCGCCGCGACTCCCATCACCGCCATTGTGGCCGAACGGTTCGACTCCTGGGCCGCGGCCCAGCCCGACCGCGTTCGGGCCTGGCTTGCCGCAACAGGATTCAAGCCCGACCCTGGCGCTGTCGCTGTGCTGCCGGATGAGACGGGCAAGATCGGGCGCGTGATCCTGGGTCTCGGACGCGGGGATGATCCCTGGGTGACTGGCGGCCTCGCCAAAACCTTACCCAAGGGCGTCTACGCTCTGGCCGACATCGTCGGGCAGCCGCCGGCTGATTTTGCGTCATGGGCCGCCCTGGCCTGGGCGCTCGGCGGCTACGCCTTCGCGCGCTACAAATCTGAACCTAGTCCTGAGCGCGCCCGGCTTGTCTGGCCCGAAGGGTGCGACAAGGCATACGTGACCTACGCCGTGGAAGCGGCGTGCCTCTCGCGCGATCTCGTCAACACGCCGGCCGCCGATATGCTGCCCCATCACCTGGAGCAGGCGGCGCGCGATCTGGCGACAGCGCACGATGCGTCCTTCACCGTCACCACCGGCGATGAACTCCTGCGCGCCAACTATCCCATGATCCACGCCGTGGGCCGCGCCAGTGCCAGCGCCCCGCGCCTTTTGGATCTCAAGTGGGGCCGTGCGTCCGCCCCGAAAGTCACGCTGGTCGGCAAAGGTGTCTGTTTCGACACCGGCGGCCTCGACCTCAAGCCCGCGAGCGCCATGGCGCTTATGAAAAAGGACATGGGCGGAGCCGCGACCGTGCTTGGTCTTGCGCATATGATCATGTCGGCGAAGCTGCCGGTGCGTCTGCGCATGCTGATCCCGGCCGTCGAGAATGCGGTCGCGGGCAATGCGTTCCGTCCGGGCGATGTGTTGGCCACGCGCAAGGGCGCGACGGTTGAAATCGGCAATACCGACGCCGAAGGCCGGCTTGTGCTTGGCGATGCTCTCACCGAAGCCGCCGCGGAAAATCCCGCCCTGCTGCTCGACTTCGCGACCCTGACGGGCGCGGCCCGCACGGCGCTCGGGCCCGAACTTCCGGCGCTGTTCACCGACGATGAAGAACTCGCGGCGAACTTCGCCAGCGCGGCGCGCGCAACTTACGATCCCTTCTGGCGTCTTCCGCTCTGGAAGCCTTACCGGAAGATGATCGACAGCAAGATCGCCGATATGAATAACGCCGGTGACTCGCCGTTTGCCGGCGCCATCACCGCGGCCCTGTTCCTGAAGGAATTCGTCACGCCCAAGGATGGTGTCGTTCCGTCCTGGGCGCATATCGACACCTTCTCGTGGAACGCCGGCGATCGCCCCGGCCGTCCGCACGGCGGCGAGGCCCTCGTACAGCGGGCGGCATTCGCAACAATCGCGGGGCGGTTCGGCGGCTAATTCGGTTTTTGAGGCCGAAAAAAAAGGCACGCTCCCTGCCGGGGCGAGCCTTTGTTATCGCAGAACCTAGATGATCCGGCCGCTTACGCCTTCAACTTCGCCGCGGCGTCGTGGGTGACTGGAATCTCGAGACGTTCGAGCATTTCCTTCGGCACGATCTGCCAGAAGTTGCGCACCTCGCGATCCCAGTTCACCAGAAGCTCCTCGGCCCACGGCGAAGAAGTTTCCTTGTGGTGTTCCTTGACGAGATTGCGCAGCAGCGTTTCGTAATGGCCCACCTCGATGCGCTGGTAGATCACGCTGTC
>CANJEU010000081.1 GCA_947473445.1 Fidelibacterota bacterium
AACAAACCGTTCTGGCACCCCTCGGCGCCGCTCGACAACACACCGAACTATCAGCTGGGGATCATGTACGCCGTTTCGCGCTTTGCGCTGGAACTCGGCGACCATCTCGGGCGCGTGCGCGGCTCTAGCGCCATTGACGAGAATGTCGACCGTGCTGCCGGCTTGCTCAAATACGACGGAACGGTCTGGTACTGGGGGCAGGGGAATATCTGGCCCGACGCGAAGGCTGAAACGCAATATCGCCGCGGTGTGGAAGCCTTAATGCTCTACAACCGCGACCTTGCTGCGGGAAAGGCGACCTATGAGCGCCGCGCTGACAATCTCATCGTTCTGCTTGATCGCATTGCATCCGACCTGGGCTCGGCCAGCGCCGTGCTCGACGAACGCGTTGCCGCCGCCGGCGGGCATTTCGACCGCAAGGCCGATGACGTCTTCTTCAATGTCAAAGGCAAGATGTACGGCTATGCGGTCATTCTGAACGCCATCGGCCAGGATTTCTCGATGGTCATCGAAGATCGGCGCTCGGGTGAAATCTGGACCCAGATGCTCACGTCGCTGCGCACGGGGGCTTCAATGGATCCGCTGATCGTCATCAACGGGGAGCAGGACAGCAGCTTGTCTCCCTCGCACCTTGCGACACTCGGCTTCCATCTTTTGCGCGCACGCACGCAGCTGCGCGAGTTGGTCGACACTATTCAAAAATAAGATATCCGCACGGAGGACGCATCATGCCGAAGATCTCGAAGACCGATGATCAGTGGCGGCGCGAGCTCACGCCCGAGCAGTTCCGCATTCTCCGCCAGAAAGGAACCGAGCGCCCGTTTACAGGGGCCTATAACGACTTCAAGGGCAAGGGCACGTTCGTGTGTGCCGGTTGCAGCGCCCCCTTGTTCGAGACGGCCACCAAATACAATTCCGGGTGTGGGTGGCCGAGTTTCACCGCGCCCGCAGCGCCGGACGCCGTTGCCGAGCATCACGACAATAGCCACGGCATGGAGCGGGTCGATGTCACATGCGCGAACTGCGGCGGGCATCTTGGCCATGTGTTTCCCGACGGCCCCGCGCCGACAGGCGAACGCTACTGCATCAATTCGGTGTCGCTGGACTTCAAGGAAAAGCCCCACGACTAGACGCGCGAAGACCCGATTGCCCACAACCCCGACCGTGACATATTTGTCGGTCAACCGAAAAATATTACGGTGTTGTTAAGGTCACGCTTGCTCGGTAGTTCTTGATCAGTAATGTTTTGGACGTCGCGGCGAACCTCCGGGCGCTGCACAGAGACGAGGGGGGGAGGGCTCCAGGTCGCTTTTACGAGCTGACCAGGAGACAAGAAGGGGCGCGGTATTCCGCGCCCCTTTTTTCTTTTTGCGCCCTTGGAAAACGTTGCGGCTTCGATCAGCCGCGCCCTCGGTAGGTCGGCACGCCCTGGTCAGGTACCCATAGGCCTTCCGGGGGGCTCCCCGTCTGCCAGAACACATCGATCGGAATGCCGCCGCGCGGGTACCAGTAGCCGCCGATGCGCAGCCACCGCGGCGAAGCGGCCTCTACGATGCGCTTAGCGATCGTCAGTGTGCAGTCTTCGTGAAACGAGCCGTGGTTGCGGAACGAGCCGAGGAAAAGTTTCAGCGATTTCGATTCGACGATGGTGTCATCGGCGACATAGTCGATGACCAAGTGCGCGAAATCGGGCTGACCCGTCACGGGGCACAGCGATGTGAACTCCGGGCAGGTAAAGCGGATCAGGTAGTCGGTGCCGGCATGCGGGTTGGGCACCGTTTCGAGCACGGCAACGTCGGGCGAGGCTGGCAGCTGCGCTTGTCCGCCGAGTTGTGTCAGGTTATCGGATATATCCATGGCGAGATTCCTTCGGCGCACTTGTTCGAAATGTCTCGCACCATAACCGCACATCCTGGTCGTATGACAGTCCCTCCGCCGCCCAGCGAATCTCCCGATAATGATCTGCCCGACGAAGACGTCGTGGCCTCACCCTGCGTCAGCGTCTGCACGATGGACCGCGCCTCCGGGCTTTGCATCGGATGCCTGCGCACGATCCAGGAGATAGGGGCCTGGCGCGTCATGACGATGGCCGAAAAGCGGGCAACCGTTGCGGCCTGCGCCGAGCGGGCCAAGGCGATTGCGCCCCGCGGCCGGGATTGGAAGCCTCTCGCAGGCGGCTAGGTGCCTGGAGAGGCCGCCGGCCCTCCGATATCCCAGGGATAAACAAGTTTTATCCACAGGGAACTTGTCGACCGGGTCATCGTTCCCCTTTTAGGATTCCCCTGGTTCCAAGGAGCATGCGCGATGGCGATTGTCTCGACCGAGAATTTTGGCCATCCGTTCACAGTCGTGCCGGTTCCCCCGGTTGAACCGCGGGCGCCGATGGTCGCCAGATTTGATGCGCGAGACCTGCGCGGCATCGTCACCCGCACTGTCTCCAGTTCGCGGGCCGCCGGTCGCGATTACATGGGTCAAAGCCGGGCCGCGGCGACGGCGGTGATGTCGGTGCGGCCGGATCTCTCGTTCGGTGAAGCACTCGACGCCGTCATCCGCCTGCGCGAAGTCGATACGATTTAAATTTTGAGACGTTCGAGCAGGAGCGCGCCGTGCTTGTTTGCGGCGGCTGCCTGATCCAGAACGAACAAAAGCCGCGGCGCAAGCCGCGGCTTTTCATTGCGGGATAATGCTGGGCTGATCGGGCGACGCTTCAGCATCAGCGCGCTGATGGATAGGCGGAGTGATGAACACCGCGCAATTTCCACCGCGCTCTTGCGCGTCGGCTAGTGCCTGCTCGGCGCGGCGCAACATCTCACCGCCCCCGCGGTCCACGACGTGCATCTCCGTCACGCCGATACTGACCGTAAAGGTCAACGACCCGCCGGCGAACGCGACGTTGAGCGCCGCAAGGTCGCGGCACATGCGATTGGATAACGTGATGGCGCCAGCGGCCGGCGTCTCTGGCAGCAGCGCGAGGAACCGGCTGGGCGCGAGACGTCCAAAGCTGTCGCAGTGGCGCATTACGACAACGCAGTACCCGGTAAATACGTGGACGATGGCGTTCATCGCCGCGGAACCATGATCGGCCAGCAGTGCGTCAAATCTCTCGATTTCGATCATCAGGCACGAATAGGGCTCGCCGTAACGGCGGGCCCGCGAGAATTCGTTCTGCGCGAGAAGGCTGATATGTGCGCGGTTTGACACGCCTGAAAGATCATCCGAGGTCGCGCGCCGCGACAATTCGGCGCGCATCGCGCCGGCATCTTGCCGTGCGTCGTCGAGGATATCGGAGACGAAGAACGGCAGCGCGACGGCTATGACGAGCATCACCGCCGCATCGGCGCTGGTGAACGAGACGGCATATATCTCCAGCAGAATTGCGCCCACGCCTTCAACGATCGCCATTGCGATGGCCGCCGTCAGGATGCTGCGGCGTGTCGGTGCGATGCCGCACAGAAGGGCGCCAAGAACAAGGAACAGCGCGCCGTACCGTAGCGCGTCGGGCGCCGGTTGGAGCAGCGTATGGGCGATGATGCTGCAGCCGAATGCGATGGCGATCGACAGGGGAACGATGATGCGCGGGTAAAATGCGTGCGACGTGCGCACGGCGCACAGCAGAAGCGCTACGACGGCGGGCACGCTGAGGATCGCGACTGTCGGGCCGGCGACATCGCGCGCCGACAACGCGATCAACATCGCGATGAGGCCGATCGCGCTGCCGATCAGTCTGAACCGTTGCATCGGGACGCTGTGCAGGGCACGCCGATTTTCCTCGGCGCGCGTTTCGCTTGGTTCGGAATTCCCCACTGACCCCACCATGATTGCAGTGCAGGCTATCATGAGTTCCTTGTGAAGCGCGCGCTTGGTGCGCTGCAACAGAAGGGCGCGGCGTTTCACTACATGCAGTGTCGTAACCGGCTGCGCTGTTACAGGCGGTATGTCGCCTCACAAAGCGCATGATGCGGTGCATCGCGCGGCGCGATTCGCACCCCATCCGATGGATTTACACCGATAATTTCTAAATTATGACGCGCTTTTTTGTCGTATCAATCGCTAGCGCTAAGTTGTCGCATGTGAATGGGTTCGCCATGGCGCGAGTCTCGCGCACACCTCGAAGGGATCGGATTTCCCTAGATAAAACAACTCATCTTCGCCATGGGCGCGATTATGCGAACGAAAAAATCCCGATCTTTGCGCCGCGGCGATGCGATCTTTTTCTTACGCAGGGCATAAGTGACTTGACACAGAATTTCACATGCCGTTGGTTACGCACTCCCCGAGGGGTATAACCAAGGGGATGGATGAGGGGGGTTACAGGGAGGCCGGTGAAGGCCTTCCTGCGTGGTCGTGGGGCACTTGCCAAGGTGGGCAATGCCCTGTTACACCGCGACGCTTTTCGCCCATCGAGAATGTCGAATTCCGCTAACCCATTTCGAGTGAGCGCATGGAACTTCCTGTTCGTAAAACTGAAAAACCAGCCTCCAACAAGCGCGCAGTCGGCTTCGTTGTCGTGGTCCTTGTTCACGCCCTGATGTTCTACGCGCTGACGACGGGTCTCGCGAAGACCATGGTTGATGCCATGCTCGAGCCGCTTGAAACGCGCGTCATCGAGGAGGCTCAAGAAATCCCCGAAGCGCCGCCGCCGCCGCCGCCGAAGTTCGACGCGCCGCCGCCGGTTGTCATGGACATGCCCGACGTTGTCATCACGCAGGAAGCTGCGCCGGTGGCCGCCATCACCACCACCAAGAAAGTTGCGCCTCCGCCGCCGCCGCCGGCTGCGGACGTTCACATACCGCCGCGGTCTAACCCCCGCCGGCCGAACGCGGGCGCTGAAGAAATCTACCCGGCCATGTCCAAGCGACTTGGCGAAGAAGGAACCGTGGTCCTCCTGCTCACCGTGAGCGACGAAGGCCGCGTGACCGAAGCCAAGATCGACCAAAGCAGCGGCTTCGAACGGTTGGATGAAGCTGCGTCGAAGGAAGCCGTGCGCTCCTGGCGTTTCCTGCCCGGAACGCGCAACGGTAAGCCCGAGACGATGCAATTTAGGCTTAAAGTAACGTTTTCGCTGAAGGGCTAGGGCAACCTAGTCGCTGCAGTTAACTTGGACCAATCAAGAGTTTGCGTTTAGTGAGGATCACAACATGAATAGCCGTAACACTTTTGTTTCGAAATTTGCGGGCCTGATGTCCGCTGTGGCATTGGCCGCTGTCCTGATGGGCGGCGCCGCTTATGCCCAGGACGCCGCTGCTCCGGCCGACGCGGCCGCTGCTCCGGCTGAAGCTCCGGCCGATGCGGCCGCTCCGGCCATGGCCGGAGCGGCCGCTCCGGCTGCTGATACTGCCGCTCCGTCTGACGGCGCCAGTGCCGATCAGCTCGAAGTGGAAAGCCCGTACGGCTTCGGCGCCATGTGGGAACACGGTGACTGGGTCGCTAAGAGCACCCTGTTCATCCTGATCTTCATGTCGATGGGCACCTGGTACATCATGATCCTGCGTCTGTTCGACACGGCCTCGGTGATGCGTCAGGCCGATGCCGCTCAGAAGAACTTCTGGACCGCCGGCAGCCTCAAGGAAGGCGTTGCCAAGCTCGAACAGAACAACGTGTTCCGCTCGATCGTCGAAGACGGCCTGCGCGCCGCCGAACACCACGAAGGCAAGCTGACCGACCAGGTCGACCTGAACGAGTGGGTCACCATGTCGCTTCAGCGCTCGCAAGACGCCATCTCCGGCCGTCTGCAGGCTGGTATCGCGTTCCTCGCCTCGGTCGGCTCGGTTTCGCCGTTCGTCGGTCTCTTCGGAACGGTGTGGGGTATCTTGAACGCGCTGATCTCGATCGGTGTCGCCGGTCAGGTGTCGATCGATCGCGTCGCCGGTCCTCTCGGTGAAGCGCTCATCATGACCGCCATCGGCCTCGCGGTCGCCGTGCCTGCCGTGCTCGCCTACAACATGCTCGTCCGCCGCAACAAGCTCGTTGGCGAACGCCTCCGCAACTTCTCGGCGGATGTCCATGCTGTGTTGCTCAGCGGTCGTTCGCAGGTTCGCGCTCGTTCCTAATTAGCGGCCTCTTTTGGAGTTATCGCTATGGGAATGAGTGTCGGTCCCGTTGAAGAAGATGCGGTCAACTCGACCATCAACACGACGCCGCTTGTCGACGTGATGTTGGTTCTGCTGATCATCTTCCTGATTACAATCCCGGTCGTTACGAAGACGATCGAGCTTGAACTGCCTATCATCTCTAACGAGGCGACGCAGACCAAGCCCGAGAACATCGTCATTCAGATCGACCGCGATGGGAAAATCTACTGGAACGACTTCATTGTCGCGCCGGAATCCCTCGTGGAACGTATGAAGGCTGCCGCCGTTCAAGTCCCCCAGCCCGAAGTGCACATTCGTGGCGATCAACAAGCCCGGTACGAGTTTATCGGTCGAGTTGTCGCCAGTGCACAGCGCGGCGGTATCATGAAGGTAGGCTTCATCACTGATCCGGAAATTCGGGCCGTCGCCGAGTAGGCGGTCCCGAATATCCTAAGGAGTTATTGTTATGGGAATGAGTGTTGGTCCGGCTTCCGGCGAATCGGATGTGATGGTGGAAATGAACACCACGCCTCTGATCGACGTGATGCTCGTGCTGCTGATCATGTTCATCATGAGCTTGCCCGTGCAGACGCACGCGGTGAAGTTGGACATGCCGCGGCCGAACCAGAATACAACGCCGCCGGCTCCGCCGGTGGTGCATACGGTGGAAGTGGACTTCGACGGCACTATCATCTGGGATGGTAACGTTACGCAGAACCTCGCGCAGGTAACTCGTTATCTGGCGTCGGTTTCGGTCGGCAATCCGCAGCCGGAAGTCCATCTGCGGCCTCACCGCCTAGCTAAATACGATACCGTTGCAAAAATCTTGGCCATTTCTCAGCGCCTCGGCGTTAAGAAGATCGGCTTCGTTGGTAACGAGCAGTTTTTGCAACAATAGTCTGTGTGGTCTTGCCAGAATTCGCGGGCTTGCCATAATTAAGCCCAGGATTTTGGCAACACTTCATGTGGGGTAGCGAGGGGCGCCACCGGTTCTGCCAGTGGCGTTTCTCTTTTGCTTTAGAGGACAAAAAGGCATGAAATCGAGAGCTTCTTTAATCGCGTTGTCGTTTGCTCTGGCGACGGGATTTGTCGCGGCTGAAGTCGTGGTGGCGCCGCAAGCCGCCCTCGCGCAGAAAGCCCCATCGGTCAGCCCGAAGGTGGGTGGACCGCTCCAGGCCGCCCAAGAGTTGCTGAAGAAAAAGCAGTTCAAGGAAGCGGTGGTCAAGGCTGAGGAAGCCGCGGCCGTTTCCGGTAAGTCTCCTTATGAGACCTACCTCGTGAATGAAATCCTCGCCATCGCCTACATTCAGAGTGGCCAGGTCGCTAAGGGCGTAACGGCGTGGGAAGCCTCGCTGGCCACCGGCCAGATGCCGCCCGAGCAGGCGAAAGAGCGCGTGAAGCAGCTCGCCGGTGTGAACTACCAGGCGAAGAACTATCCGAAGTCGATCGAATACGCTCAGCGCTACATCAAAGAAAACGGCGCTGACGGCGATATGCAGGTCCTCATCGGCCAGAGCTACTATCTCCAGAAGAACTACAAGCAGGCCGTTGAAAATATCAGCGCCGCCGTGAAGGCAAACGAAGCCGCCAGGCGCAACCCGGAAAAGCAGTGGCTTGAACTGCTGATGAGCGCTCAGTACGAACTACAGCAGAACGACGAGATGCAAGGGACGATGGAAAAGCTCATCACCCTGTATCCGGATCCGAAGTACTGGAAGGATTTCGTCTCCCTCTCGGAGCGTACGTTGCGCGGCAAGCCGCACACTGAACTCGATGTCGCGCGCCTTAAGTTCCACAGCGGCATCATGACTACCGACCGCGAGTACACCCAGATGGCCGAAATCGCCCTGCAGGAAGGTCTGCCGTGCGAAGGTAAAGCTGTTCTCGAGAAGGGCACCTCTGCTGGCGTTCTCGGTCAACCCGCGAACAAAGAGCGCGAAGGCCGTCTTTTGGCCCTCGCCGCCAAGCAGTGCGACGCCGACACCAAGACCCTCCCGCAGGGTGTTGCTGAAGCCGGCAAGCAGGCCAAGGGCGACGCCACCGTGAAGTTCGGCGAAGCTTACTGGAGCATGGGCGACAACGCGAAGGCGATCGAACTGATCAACGCTGGTATCGCAAAAGGCGTGGACAATAAGGACG
>CANJEU010000082.1 GCA_947473445.1 Fidelibacterota bacterium
GGTACGGCGTCTCGGCCAGTGAAGCGGTTGAGGATCTCCGCAATCTGCTGAGCAGTTTTAGAGTGGAATGCGCCCCTACGCCGACAATCCGTGCCGAGCATAGGTACTACGATGATTGGCGCGAAATTCGTCCAAAATTCGAAAAGTTTGCGTGGCGGATCTTTGTTCACCAGGAAGATAGCACCGGCCGGCTAAAGGCGAGCTACGGCGCCTTGTACGACACAGCCTATTTGTACTGCCCTACCTATAACTGGAGGCCTCTCCTACTGGTTCTCGGGTTCGAATCCCCGTTACAGTCCCTCGACGGGAATCGCATAGTTTCGAACGCATGGAACGCGCTAATGGGAGACAAGCACCTCGGTCTCGGGGCAATTTCGGAAGAGGTCGGGTGGCTCTCTCCTGCAGCAACCTTAGGCAAAGTGAGTGAGTTTCTGCTTGCGCAGGGCCTATGCAAATTTGCTCTTGATCGCCCGAAGCCGAATAATGCTCCTCGAAGAGATCAAGCCATGGGAAGCCAAAGGATTGCGATTGGGGGAGTGCCTTCGCGAAAGTGGGTGCGAATTCCTTAGGTGAGTCGCAAATTGAAGGCTCATAGGGGCGACTTTGCGTGCCATCCGAGTTCTTGCGGCCTTGATCGCTCGAGCGCGCGCCTTGATTTTCTTCCCAGCGCGCTGGGCACCGTCCTCGTTTTGAGGAGCTTTGTTCGCGGTTGTCGATCCATCGGCAATTCCCTGTTCAACTCGGCCAAACCACCTCGAGACATCTAGCGTCGTTCCACCGGCCCACGCGTGTTCTGCTGCCTCGACTTCCGCGGTCGAGACAATATCGTGGTCGTACATTGGATGGCAGGTCCAGCAGTGGGAGAAGCTTCGGTGAGGATACCCCGGGATGTGGCTAGGGGCGTGAGCACGGGTGAGCGTCGATGGGACGGTGATGCCGCATAACACCCGTCCCGGACGCGGGTTGGCGGTGCCCGGCGTTATGCTCCAGCCCGCGAGAATTGCCGATCGAGGGCAGCATAGTTCTTCGCGGTCCGAAGTTCGCCGGGCGGTCGCATGGATTCTGGGCAGTTCTCCGCGAGCTATGCGGGCGCGAGCTCTGAAATAATGATGACGCGCTCTTCGTAGGCAGCGGTGATTAATCGGTTGCTTCAGGTGATTATATCCAGGTCGAGCCTGAAGTTCTGGACGCCAGCGGCGTAAAGCGCGTGAGAAATTCCGGCGTCAGACGGTTCGGGCCATATGCAGGACCAATCGCATCGAATCGGATGGATGATGAGTACGGCATTTCCATGTAGCCCGTACCCGTCATCGCGCGAAACCTTCTAGCCCATCCCACCGCGCTGCGTTCGCCCATGCGACGGAGTGAGCGGTCGTCCGCGGATCGGCGAGCCCCACTTCTTCAAGTAAATGCTCCATCCGACCGTAATTGCACGGCGCACAGGTGATGACGATGTTATCGCAGACGCTTTCGCCGCCGCGGCTATTCGGGAGGACGTGATCGAATTGGAGCCACATCGCCTGGAAGGCAGCGTGCTGCTCCCTCGCGACGCGGCTCCAGCGCAACGCATCGGGATAGAGCCGGCGGATGCGGGCGCGGGTCTTCGGATCGACAACGGGAATGCCGCAAAACCGGCAGAAGAGTCCGTCGCGGCGGATGACATCCTGCTGCGTCTGAAGCGTCGGCATGCGAGGTAGGGGGCGGTAGGCACGAGGTCTTGCCGACGGCGCACCCTCGACAACGCGGATGCGATGAATGTCTGTGCTCCATGCACCCCAGAGCGAGTCTGTCCATGCCGCGATCTTGCGATCATCCGCTTCTTTTATGAGCCGCTCGGCCGCGGCGCGGTCACCTACACCGTGCGCCTCCGCTGCGCTCAGCAACCGATCGGCCGCGATCCAGATTTCCGGGATCGGTTCACGAAGACAGCGACGCGGGGCGTAGAAATCCAGATCGTTCATCCCCCCTCCCCAAGCAGCCGCAGCGTACGACGCGCCTCGATCTCCGCCAGTCGCTTCAGGCCCTCACCTGCGTGAGGCTCGCTGAGATATGCGAGCCACGCCTTCCAGTCCTCTCGGCTTGAATTGCCGCGGGCGGGCCGGCATTGGTGCCACTCCCATTTTTCGCGCGGTGGATTTTCGTCCTTTGCCGGATCTTCATCATCGAGATATGGGCTCGCGTTTGCGCACCAGCGGGCGGTATCGTCGGTGAACACGCCCTCGACCTCGGGTGTCTGCCAGCGCTCCATCTGGCGCTTGCAGACAGAATCCTTCACCCAGGCCAGTCTCAGGCTGATGCCGTCGAAGAGGCGCGCGGGCGAGACAGTATTGGGCGCCGCTACCGGCATTTTTAACGCACCGGCAAAATATTCAAATTTGTCGAACCAAGCACCGAGAGCATCGAACGAGTGGACCAGCATCATCGCGCAGGGATAGCGCAGGCGCCGGGCCTCATAGATAGCGGCGCATGTCCGGTGCAGAAGCTGATAATGCACATCGCCGACGGCATCAGTTTGGAGACCGAGGGTTGCGCAGAGTCCCTTCAACCGGGCTATCTTGCCGGGCGCCGGGGTTGTTCCAAGCCACTTGTCCACGACCTCCCCAAAGGGTTCGTCCACCTTACCCTCAACCGCGAGTACGGCATTGACCGTGGGCAGCGCGATAACTGCAAGCAGATCGGTCTGGCTGGGAGCTCCGGCGGTCCCTAGGTCGGTCGAACGTTCGAATACGGCGTCGAGAAGATGCGCCCCACGCCACTCGGGAGCTTGGTCGAGGACCAAGCGTACAGAATTGGGGATGCCGCGAGCGGCCGTCCAGGAAACTGCGAGTTCGTACGCGCTGCGACCCTTCTTCCAGTGCCGCAGCCCGCGACCGAGACGCGGAATGATCTCCTCGGGTTGTTCGATGGCGATGTGAAACATGTGGGCCCCCTTCCCGGCAAAATACTATCCCGGTCTCCGTGGACATTCGAGGAGTAGCGCACGCCGCCTCCGGCACGCACCGGCGGTCTCGAGGCCGTCCGAGATCGGGCATCACCCGAGCAAGAAACCGCTGCGCGAGACATTTGTGGGCCACTATTCTGCCGCCTCTCGCCCGAGGCCTTGAATTAGCCGGGTTTTTCCTTCCTTGCGGCGGACACCTCATCCGCCGCCAGAAAGTGCCTCGCGAATGTATTGATGCCAAGAGGCTCCAATGGAGCGCAGCGCACAGCTACGGAAGTTGTTTCACTCTAAATCTGTTCGTGGCCTGCATTGTAGAATGAATGCCGGCACCTGATGTCCAGATGGCGCGAGCGCGTCCGCCGCAAGACGTAAAAATGCGTGTACTTTCATCAGGCTTTTTAAACAGAAGCCTGTCGGCCACAAACGGGCCCGCAAATGCTTCGCCAAATAACCAATACCGTCCGCCTACGGCCGTCTCGATCCCTAATACCTGCTTGAGCGAGGGGTGCGACGACGCCGACCGCACCGGCACCCCCTTCACGCGGAAAGCACCGGTACGCTAGTCATCGCCGGCGACGTAATCGAAGGGGATAGTCTCCCGAAGGCATGGTCAACGACAACGGCCTCCGCTTTTGGCCGGTGTACGCCTATTGGGAAAAGCTGGCAGCGCCTCCGGAAACTCTTCCCCGATAGCGTCAGTAGTTGATGACGTCGCTGGACAAGGCGGGCGTGTGCTTCGGTAAACGGATCGCCTTGGTCGCCTGTTCGAAGTCATAGGCATAGCCGATGAGCTTGGCTTCGCTGAACGCCGTTCCTAGGAACGAAATCGTTACGGGAAGGTCGCCGCTGTAGGTCATGCCCGCGGGAACGACGATTTCAGGCAACCAGGATTCGTTGACAAGGTTGCCCGGCGAGCCGGGGCTGCCCGTGCCGGCCGGCGCCGGCGGTTCCTCGATCTGGTTGGCGGGCGTCGAATTCGTCGGATAGAAAATCGCATCGAGCTTGTTCGCCGCGAAGACAGCTTCGACACCGGCCTTGAACGCCGGCAGCATCTGGTCGCGCAGCGCCAGGTAGCTCGGATCCGTCAATTCCAGCGCCCGCGCTTGGCTGTACTTCAGCGCATAGGCCTTCTGCGGGCTGGTGTAGTTGGTCGCGGGATCGTTCGCGAGCTTTACGATCTCGTCGTAGGTCTTCGGGAAGCCCGGCTTTAACGTTTTCAGATAGTCGGTGATCTGCGCCTTGAACTCTGAATTCACCAGCAGTTCATAGATCGGACCGCGCGCCGACATCAGGTGCTCGGGGAATTTGACTGGATCGACGATGACCGCACCCAGTTGACGCAATTTGATGATCGCATCGGCCGTAACCCGGTCGGTGCCGGCATCCGCGCCCATGAAATCGCGGGCGATGCCAATCCGCGCACCTTTGAGCGAACCCGTCTTCAGGAACTTGGTGTAGTCCTTTTCAACCTTGCCGGCGCCCATCTTGGTCGTGGGGTCTTTCGGATCGGGGCCCGCCATCACGCTGAGCGCTATCGCGAGGTCGCTGACATTGCGCGCCATCGGTCCGGCCGTATCCAGGCTCAAGGCCAGCGGCACGATACCGGCGCGGCTCACAAGCCCATAGCTGGTTTTGAGGCCGACGATGCCGTTGGCCGACGAGGGACCGCGTACGGACCCACCCGTGTCGGTGCCCAGGCCGAACTGTCCGTAAGCGGCCGCGACCGAAGCGCCCGTGCCGCCGCTGGAACTCGACGGGACACGCGAGAGGTCGTGAGGATTATGCGTCTGCAGGCCCAGCGAGCTGAAGCCGGCGGGTGCGCGTCCGACCCTGATGACCGCCGGATCGCGAGCGCCATTCACCATGCCGCCGCTGCCGGCGAACTCGTTCATGTTCACCTTGGCGACGATGACCGCTCCTGCGTCACGTAGTTTTTTCACGACAAAAGCATCTTCGGCCGGAATTGATCCTTTCAGAAGTTGCGAGCCCGCGGTCGTCGGCATGTCGTGGGTGTCGTAGTTGTCTTTAACGAGGATCGGAATGCCGTGAAGCGGTCCGCGCACCTTGCCGGCCGCGCGCTCAGCGTCGCGCGCCTTGGCTTCGGCAATGGCATTGGGGTTCACCATGATCACCGCGTTGATGCCGGGCCCTTGATCGTCATAGGCAGCGATACGGGCGAGATAGGCTTGCGTGACCATCTCGGACGTTAGCTTCCCGGTGGCGTAAGCCGCTTGCACGTCGTTGATGCTGGCGGTCATGAGGTCGAGGGTTGCGGCGTGCGCGGCCGGTTGCGCCAGGAAGGCGAAACCAAGAGCGAGCATCGCAACGCCCCATGCTTTCGGGCCCTTGAAGCGTCGTTCAACGTTTCCACGGTACATGTTCATTTCCCCTCTGGTTGGCGCGCCGCTCCGGTCGGCACGATCGTGGATATGGAAGATGATAGGTGGAACGCATCTTTCAACACGGGTTGAATTAGAGTCGGCTGCGCGCCTGAAACGGCAGCCGGCCCTCCGTCTGGGCTGTCGTAGGGGGACCCTGCAACAGCCCTCGCAGTGCTTGTGTTTCAACCCGTCAGACGATGCTTTCCGCCGCCCATATTCCGACCCATCGCTTCAATACGTAGCGACCCACGGTTTTCCGACAGGCGGCACGAAATTTTAAAGGGGTGAAAGGACCCGGTCACACCACCTCGATTGAGCGGAATTGACGTTCTCGATTGAGCGGAATTGACGTTGTGATTTCGGATATTCCGGATAATCCTGGGCACTGGTGCCCCATGGGGCATCGTGTTGAAGTGTTACGCTTTTCGCGACTTGACGGCCACCTGACGATATCGTTGCAAGGAGAAGCGTTCTTGAGACGCCTGTTGTCGCTGACGGTGCTCTCGGCCGGCCTTCTGCTTGTGTCGTCGGCCGGTGGACCGCATGGCGCCTGGGCGCAGGCCGGCCCCCAGCGGTATTACGTCAATATCGGCGCGATGAATGTAGAGGAAGCCCTGAAGCGCCTTCAGCGCGAGACGGGGATCAACCTTGTCTTTGCTCCCGACCAAGTGGGCGCCCGCGCCACGCGTGGCGTGAGCGGAACATTGACTGCTGAGGATGCGATCCGCCGCCTTCTCGTAGGCACCGGGCTGGAACTCGTACCCAATCAGGGTCAAGTGTACGTGATCGTCGAAAGCCAGGCGCTGGCGGCCGCGCCAGGCGAAGATTCTCGCTCCAAACCTTCGGAGCGCGCTGTTATTTCACCCGTGCCGGCCACAAATCCACCGGTTCGCGGCGAGGGTCTCGAGGAGATTCTAGTTCCAGGCATGCGCGTCGCGCGCGACGGCTATGAAGCGCCCACCCCCGTGACGGTACTCGGCGCGGACCAGGTCGACCGGTTGGCCACCGGCAATATCGCCGATCTAGTGAACTTTCTTCCGGCCTTTGCAGGCAGCAATACGCCCAATCAGAATATTCAGACTGCATCGGGTGTCGTAGGAACGAATGCGCTCAGCCTTCGAGATCTTGGCGTGCAACGTACACTGGTTCTGCTCGACGGCGCGCGTTCCGTCGGTGGAACGATCAGCGGCGCCGCTGACGTCAACACCTTCCCGCAGCAGCTTGTTTCGCGCATCGATGTCGTCACCGGCGGCGCCTCGGCGGCGTATGGTTCGGACGCGCTGGCCGGGGTAGTCAATTTTGTTCTCGATAAAACCTTCACCGGCGTTAAAGGTGAGGTGTCCGGCGGAATCACTACCTATGGCGACAACGCAAATTTC
Organism: Fidelibacterota bacterium; assembly: GCA_947473445.1. Lineage (GTDB taxonomy): Bacteria > Pseudomonadota > Alphaproteobacteria > Rhodospirillales > Rhodospirillaceae > SHVO01. The sequence goes on from CANJEU010000082.1 coordinate 6,702, forward strand.
AAGGTCGGGCTGTCCGCGGGCCAGCCGTTTGCGAACGGACGCGCGCATGTTCTCGCGAGCGGGGAAATTGAACACAGCGACGGCGTCGTGCGCCCGTCGAACCGCCGGTGGAACGCCTCCAATACCGGCCTGCTCACAAACCCAAACTATGTGCCGGGCAATGGACAGCCTCAGCTTTTAATCCTCGACCCGGTCAACAACTCGCGGGCCGCGCCGGGCGGCCTCATCACCTCCGGACCGCTAAAAGGCACCGCCTTCGGTCCCGGCGGAGCGCCCTATGAATTTGACTATGGGCTCCTTAACGACGGGGCCAACATGTACGGCTCGCGTCAAGCCGCGGCGCTCAACATGCATGCGACACAAAGCCTCGGAACGCGCGCCTCGCGACACAACGTGTTCGGACGCGTGAGTTACGACGTCACCGACCACACCAACGTGTTTGCGCAAGTCGCCTTGGGAGATGCGGACTCCTATTCCATCGCTTTATTGCCGCTCTATTCGGGAAATCTGATGGTGCGGGCCGACAATGCGTTTATACCGGCACAGGTGGCCGCGCACACCGCCGCGCTTGGCGTCACGTCGTTCGGTTTCGGAACGATCAACGGGGACCTGGACTATCGCTCGCCGGAGGTGGTTGGAAATCGGCGTGCAAAACGTTCGGTCATTGGCGCGCATGGAACGCTTGAACTGGGAGAAACGCGCTGGGTCTGGGATGCCTATGTGCAAAACGGAGTGACTCGCCAAAGGTCCGAGCTGCGCCGAGTCATCAACACCGCCAACTACGCAATGGCCATAGATGCCGTGCGCGCACCCAACGGCGCGATCGTTTGCCGCGCAAGCCTCACCGAACCGGCAGGGGTCTGTGTGCCTTATAATCTTTTCGGGACCGGCGTGAATTCGGAGGCCGCCATCGATTACGTTACAGGTACGGATTGGCGCGTGGAACGTTTCGAACAGAATGTACAGGCGCTCTCTCTGAACGGTGAGCCGTTCTCTAACTGGGCCGGCGCGGTATCGCTGGCGACGGGCATCGAACATCGCAGCGAGGCGGTGGAAGGTGTGGCGGCGCCGACGGGCTGGTTCCTCGGCAACTACGTCCCCACCTTCGGACGCTACACAGTGACGGAAGGTTTTGCTGAAACGGTGGTCCCGATGGCCCGCGACGAAACATGGGCGCGCGCGGTCGACATCAATGCGGCAATCCGGGCCACGGGTTACAGCACGGCCGGTTATGTCACGACGTGGAAAGTGGGCCTCACCTACGCGCCCACGGAAGATGTAAGGATCAGAGCGACCCGATCGCGAGATATTCGGGCTCCCAATCTTCTCGAACTCTATTCGGGCGGTGTTAGCGGCA
>CANJEU010000083.1 GCA_947473445.1 Fidelibacterota bacterium
GAGGATGTTCACCCGGCGCGCGTTTACTGGGATGACGGTGTCCCGCTCGCGCTGGTGGATCTGGTCCAGGAGTCCGTAACCCGGGCCAGCGGCCGGGTCCAGGTCATCACGCTGGCGGAGTTCCGCAGCTCGATCGGAGATTTGTGGGACCGTTACGAAACCCGCATCCTGATCATCGCGGAATCAACGATCTCGCGCATGATCGGGCGCGGCAACACCTACATCCCGCAAAGCAAAGATACCTGGCTGCTGCTATTCCCCGCGCTCGAGGAGCCTGAAGCGCTCAACCGCGCCGACGCTATCGCGGCCCGCATCGGCGAAAAATTGGTGGGGGCTCATTTCTCCGAATCCTCGCCGCCGCTGCCCGAGGCGTCCAAGCTCGACCTCAGCGGCGCGCTCAATGCCGATGGCACGCTGAATCTTGAGCGTGTGAAAGCCGCCGTCGAGAATGTGCGCCAAGCTTCGGCAAGGGGCCTTACGCCCGCGAAGGCGCCTCCCGCCCGCGCCGGCGCTAAACCTTCAAAACTGATCATCGCAAAATCGACACCCCAGCCCCTGGAAAAATCCGACGCAAGGCAGTTTGCGATTTCATTCAGGCCCGCGTGGAACAACGAAACGCAGAGTGTCAGTTCATTCTTCTTCCGGGCGGCAAGGCCGGACGGTACTGATGTCTTCGCCGCTAACGGAGCGTGCCCGAACGATGCAACCGTTCTCGAACTGCTCGGTCTCGCGGTGCGCGCCTTCTCCGAGATGTGCGAGCAAGGCCTACGGGCTGTGTTCACCATTCCCGTGCCGTTCCCCGCGCTACAGGGGCCTCACCTTGGCGAAATCCAACGCCTCATCGCGAACCTGCCGCAGCGGGAGCGGCTCGTGCATCTGCGTCTTGAGGTCACGCACATTCCCCAACGCACCGGTGCGGACATCCTTGTTCCTATTCGCGAGCGCTTCCGACCTTACGTCCGCGAGGTCGCCTTCTTGCTCGATGTGTTCCAGCTTTCCGATCAGATCCTGGCGCTCGACCACATCACCGTGGGTGTCGAGATCCCGAATTCCCCCCGCCGTGGCGACGACGAGGTTTTTCAGTCCATGCTGCTGTTCCGCCAACGCGCCGCGCGCCGCCCGACCTATATCCTTGGCCTCTCCAGCCGGTTGCAGGTTGCCCATGCCGTTACAGCCGGAATCGGGGAAGTCGGCGGTACCGGCGTCGCAGCGGATATGAAAAAACTGCCAGATCAAGTCACTGTGATCCGGCGACAGGATCTGCTGCTCTAGGCTCCTGCAAGCGTTCAATCTTGCCCGGTTATGGGATAAGATCGATCGACAGTAGCTGGAGGTTTTCATGCGGTATTCACGTATCCTCATTGCCACCGCCGCCGCCCTGGCCCTTTCACTTCCGGCGGGCGCGGCCGAGCCGGCGAAGCCCGCAACGCAAAAAGCTGCACCTGCGAAACCCGCACCTGCAAATCCCGCACCCGTGAAGCAAATCCATTTTCGAGATCTGGGCGGCGTGAAGGGCTGGCGCGCCGGCGAGAAGGACACCATCGTCTACATACAGGCGGCGGATAATTCCTGGTACCGGGTGGATATGTACGAGACCTGCATGAAGTTCGTGAACGACAAGGGATTGCGATTCATCACTGAGGAAGATGTTACGGGCGAGCGGGTCAGCAAGGTCATTGCCAACAAATACATCTGCACGGTGCTCGAAATGACGAAACTCGACGTGCCGCCGCCTCAGGCGGCCAAATAACGGCCGCGCAGGAAGTTTGCGATGACGTCGGCCGCGCGGACTGAGGACGCCGTCGGCTGCAGATCGAATGTCTCGTTGAACGCCTCGTCCTGGATGGGCCGATAGCGCGGGTGCGTGATCGAGATATCCTTCAGCGCCCCGGGCAAATCTCCAATCCGGTCGATGACGGGACCAAAATTCCAGAAGGCATAGTCGGCATTGCCCTGCCAGCGCGCATTATGCGCGTTCAGGAAGACGCAGGGCCGCCGGTCGATGAGGAACTCGTAAACCTGGCTGCTGACATCGCCTAGATAGATGTCCGCCGCCAGCGTGTAGGTCATATCCACCGAAGCCGGACTCCCGGTGTCGATGAGGATATGCGGGCAATCGCGAAAACGTTGCGGAAGGTCGCGCCGGAAACGCGCGATTCTCGCCTCAAGCGAGACGTGAAGGCGGCGCTGAAACAACATCACGTGCGGTGCGAAGATGAGATTGTAGTCGGAACTGGTGCGGAAGAAGTCGAGCACCTCAAGCCCCATCTCATACCAGGATGAGAGCTTCGGTTCGGGATGCGGATTGTACAGAACCACGGGTTTGTCGTCGGGAAACAGTTTCTTTCGCGTCCGCCCCGCCGCCGCGACCGCATCGAACTTGGTATAGCCCACCACGGCCATCTGATCGTCGCGCAGATACCCCAGTTGACGGAAGCGCTCGCGCTGTTTCTCGCCGGCGAATAACACCAGATCATTCCCGCTGAACGAACGGGTAAATCCGATCGAACGGTCACCGGCTCCATGATCGATGCGAATGATCTTCAGCCGCTCAAGCCCCTTCAGCTTTTTCAGGAAAAGGCTGGTGCCTTCGGTCACGATCACGGCATCGAATTTGGCGAACAGCGCGCGGTTGCTGAAGAGGTTATCGAGGCGACTGAACGGGCTGACTTTATCGAGCACGCCGGCCAGCGGCTTGCGCCATTTGGGGGGCGACAGCTTGATGATTTCGATACGTCCGATGAGGTCCGGTCCACAAACATCGATGACCTCCTCGATCAGCGCCTCGGAGGTGGCCAACACCGTGATTTTGATGTCCCGGTGACGTTCCAGGAGCTGGGGAATAACGACCGCGCTATGGCGAACCTGATGGGCACCTTCGTGGTTATAAAGGAACCCGATGTGCAGTGGCCGCTCCGTTTGCGGCATGTGTGATTTGGACAGTACGTTCACGTCACGTGGGCGCGTGCGCCTTCCCCTCGGCTCGTAAGTACCTGCTCGGCGATCGCGATATGCTCGGTCCGATCCACGTCCATCGCCGCGACCGCGTCATCAAGCACGATGGGTTTGGCACGCAACCCCAACGTGCCTGAAGCGGCGACGAAGGCCTTGGAAAGGTCTAACATCCCCAATAGAGCGCGCAGCAGCGTAAAGATGCCGAAATGGAGAATAAGCTGCCACGGCTTCTTGCGCCGGCCCTCGACTTCCCGCCAAGCGCGTGCGGCTTTCGGTGCTACTCCCGGCATGAGGGCAAAAAGGTTGCATCCACTGTACCCGGCGCCGCCTAAGCGAATGAACGTCCGTTTCGAATCTGGGAAGGCCAATCGGATATCGCTCTCGCGCGCGAGGCCCACCGCGGCGTCAAGGTTGGGGTCAGCGCGGACGGCTGCGCAAAACTGCGCTAGTGTTGCACCGCTTAGAAGCGGGTTGTCAGCGGTGGTGACAAGGGTCGCGGCGGTCCCGCCAAGCCTTTCGGCAGCTTTGAGCACGCTAGCAGCCGGACTCTCGGCGCCTTCCTCGAATGAAACACGGTGCGACGCCCCCCGCTTTTCGATCAACGCCACAATCTCGGCATGGGCACTGAAATCGGAAACTGTGTTTGCGACAATCGTTATGTGTTCGACGTCGGGCGAAGCCAGCAGCACATCAAGCACATAAGTGATCATCGCGCGGCCGTTCAGCAGCAGCAACGCCTTGCGCTTCCCCGGAGAGACCTGTGCAAGCGCATCCCCGGGCCGATCGCCGGAAAGCAATATCGTGTGAAACATGGAATTCAACGCCCGCTCATCGGCATGGGCCCCTGCCCATGGACGCCGGCGCTGACGGCCCTAGAACGCCCCGTGCGTTCCCAGAACCTTGCCGACATCCTCGCCCATGATGATGGCATAGCGGATATCGAATTCCTTCTTCAAGGTCGCCATAGCCTCGTCGCGGATCGAAGGCCATAAATCCTTGGGGATCGCAAGGACCCCATCATCGTCCGCATAGACGTAATCGCCATTGTTAATGGTCACATTGCCGATTTTGATGGGCCGGTTCATGGCATGGACGGTGCCCTCGTATTTAATGTCGTCGCAGTAGATACCTTGGGCAAAGACCGAAAATTCAAGGCCGTTCAGCTCGGCCGAATCCCGCGTATAGCTGTCTACGACCGCACCGACAGCGCCCGACCGAATCGAGATATTTGCGTTGAGGTCGCCGAAGTAGGCCCGTTCCTTCACATCGTTCTGGACCACGATCACGTCGCCCGGACGAATGAAGTCATAGGTGCCAAGCGCGGTATAGATGCCCTTCCAATCGTCCTTCTTGCGAAGCTTGCGAAGCTCGAGCGTCTTAGCCACACCCAACACCGATCGTCCGCTCACGCGGCGGAAGCCGGGCGGGAAAAGCGCTTTCAGTCCACGCTCCTTGCAGATGTCGGCGAGCAGTGAGGCGCACAGATGCGGGCGGATGGCGTCAAGCTGCGCATTATGCGCGGCCCTGTAGCCCGCCGAGATGCGTTCAGCCAGCGCAAGATCATCGGGCCAGTTGACGTCGAAAGCTTCTTCGTCAGTCAATTCGAAGAAGACGACCTTTTCCCCAAAGCGGCGTTTGGGCTTGGCCTTCGCCTTACCCTTGCCGCGCTTGACCATGTAAAGGCCCATGGACTCGATGACGGTCGCGGGCAGATCGACCGAATTGGGAATGCGGCCTTCGCCGTAGGCGGGCCGGCCATTCTCCCACGTGTATTGTTTACGCTTCTGCACTGCGACCAGGGAATCGGCCGAAGCGTCGGCCTTCAAGGCACGGATCGCGCGCGTCATGGTTTCGGCGGTGACAAACGGACTCGTGCACAGGCATTGAATGTAAATGTCGGCATCAACCTTTGCGCATTCGTTCGCGAAAAGCTCGTGACCGTCGGTGCTGTTCGAGGCGAGCTTGGCGTTGCGCTTGAGAATTTTCACCGGCAGGTCCGACGCCAGCTCGATGATTTTGTCCGATTCCGTGTCGAGATACACATCGTCGATCTCAGGACACGCCAGGAGCTGGATCAGCTTGCGCTTAAATAGATACTCACCATCAAGAATAACGGTATTCTTGTTTCGAATACGGCTGCTCTCGCCCTTTGCCGGCACGAACGCAACGGTGCGCATCAGTAGCTCCAATCTCTCTCGGAAAACGGGATAATTCGCCGAGTTTAGATTAGGACAAACGAGGTTAAGAGACCCCTAAAGAGGCCTGCCCCATGACCCGCGATCCTGAATCCTCCACCCTCATCAAAACCATCCACCTGGCAGATTATGCGCCGCCGTCGTATGCCATCAAGACCGTCGATCTTACCTTCGACCTGGAGCCGTCCGCCACGCGCTTGACTTCGCGTCTATCGATGATGCGGACTGCCCCCGAGGCGCGCCCGCTTGAGTTGAACGGCGAAGGGTTGAAACTTCTTAAAATCTCCGTGGATGGACGGGAGCTGCCGGCATCGGCCTACCAGCTCACCGAGACCGGGCTGATCCTTCACGGCCCGCCGCAGCCCTTCATCCTTGAAACCGAAGTCGAGATTGACCCGCAAGCCAATAAGGCGCTCGAGGGGCTCTACGTTTCGCAAAGCGTGTTTTGCACCCAATGCGAGCCTGAAGGATTCCGGCACATCACCTACTTCCTCGATCGCCCGGATGTCATGGCGGTCTACCGCACTACAATTCGTGCGCCGAAGGCGAAGTATCCCGTGCTTCTTGCCAATGGGAACCCTACGGCGCGCGGTGATCTCGACGGCGCGCGCCATTTTGCTGTTTGGGATGATCCCCACCCTAAGCCTAGCTATCTCTTCGCCCTCGTCGCGGGCGACCTCGCCCACATCGAGGAGTCTTTCACGACCGCCTCCGGCCGCAACGTGGCGCTGCGCATTTTTGTCGAACACGGCAAAGCGCCGCGCGCTACCTACGCTATGGAATCGCTGATCCGCGCGATGAAGTGGGACGAAGTCGCGTTCGGACGCGAGTACGACCTCGACGTTTTCAATATCGTGGCCGTCAGCGATTTCAATATGGGCGCGATGGAGAATAAGGGTCTCAACGTCTTCAACGATAAATTCATCCTCGCCGACTCCAATACCGCGACGGACCTCGACTACTATTTGATCGAGTCCATCGTCGGGCATGAATACTTCCACAATTGGAGCGGCAACCGCGTCACCTGCCGCGACTGGTTCCAGCTCAGCCTAAAGGAAGGACTAACCGTCTTCCGCGATCAGGAATTCACTGCTGATATGCGCAGCCGCGCTAACAAACGCATCGACGATGTCGAGACGTTGCGCGGCTCGCAGTTTCGCGAAGATGCTAGCCCGCTGGCCCATCCCGTCCGTCCCGACAGCTATGTCGAAATCAACAATTTCTACACCTCGACGGTCTATCAGAAGGGCGCGGAAGTCATCCGCATGATGCACACCCTTCTCGGCGCGAAGGCCTTCCGCGCCGGAATGGACTTATACTTCAGCCGCCACGACGGGCAGGCCGTCACCTGTGACGATTTCGCCAAGGCGATGGAAGACGCCTCGGGCCAGGACCTTTCGCAATTCAAGCTTTGGTACAGCCAGTCCGGCACACCGCGGATTTCCGTTGAAGATCGTTTTGACCCTGTCGCCCAAACCTTGACGCTCACCGTTGCGCAAAGCTGCCCGCCCACACCGGGACAGGCGGAAAAAAAGCCCTATCACATTCCCCTCGCCCTCGGCGTCATCGGCGATGATGGCCGTGATCTCCCACTTCACCTCGCCGATCGGCGCATCGACAGCAGCGTGCTCGAATTGCGCCAGACGAAAGAGACCTTCGTCTTCACCGGCATTGCCGCGACAAAGCCTCGCCTCTCGCTCAATCGTTCGTTCGCTGCGCCCGTCATCATTGATCGGAATGAATCCGAGGAAGACCTCGCTTTCCGCATGGCCCGGGATTCCGATCACTTCAATCGCTGGAATGCGGCACAGGACTTTGCAGGCAGCATTATTCTCTCGGGCGTCACGACCGCGCTGGCTGGCGGCACACCGGCCATTAGCCACCTTTTCCTCACCGCGATCGGACAGATTGCGAAAGACGATAACCTTGAGCCCGCCTTCAAGGCCTCCGCGCTTGCCTTGCCGGCCGAGGACTATCTTGCCAATCGCATGACCGAAGAATCACCTCTGCACCTGCACGGCGTGCGCAAGCAGGTGCGACGCGCCATCGCCGAGACTTACGCGCCAGACTTCCGCCGCATCTACGACGGTCAGCGCATCAATGCGCCCTATGTGCCCGATGCCGCAGGCATGGGTCGGCGCATGCTGAAACGCGCCGCGCTCGGTTATCTCGGAGCGCTGGAGACGGGCGACAGCGTCGCGCTCGTCAAAGGCCAGTTCGAAGCGGCCGATAATATGACTGATCGCATGGACGCGCTCGCTGTCCTCAATCTGATGAACGTGCCGGAGCGGGAAGAAGCGCTCGCCGCCTTCTACGAGCGCTTCAAGGACGACCATCTGGTGGTCAACAAATGGCTCTCGGTTCAGGCGTCTTGTCCGCTGCCCGGTACGCTCGTCACGGTGCGCCACCTTCTGTCGCATCCCAGCTTCGATTTGAAGAACCCCAATAAGTTGCGCGCGGTCATCGGCGTCTTCAGCCTTTCGAATCCGGTCAACTTCCATGCACCCGATGGCTCAGGCTACGAATTCCTCGCCGATCAAATCTTGGCGATCAATGCGTTCAACCCCCAGGTTGCGGCACGCCTTGTGCCACCCCTTGGACGTTGGCGTCGGTTTGATTCAGCCCGGCAATTACTGATGAAACAGCAGCTGGAACGGATCGCCGGCGCACCTCAGATCTCGCGCGACGTTGCCGAACTCGTCGTCAAAGGCCTCCACGGTTAGCGACAAATTCGTAAGTAAATGTAACGGTCTGTATCCCAC
>CANJEU010000084.1 GCA_947473445.1 Fidelibacterota bacterium
ATTAATATGTTCGAGGAAGAACTGACCCAATCGGGCACCTTGCTCGTGAAGATCTGGATGCATATCAGCCGGGAAGAGCAGCTCGAGCGATTCAAGGAGCGCTCGAAAGATCCAACTAAGCAGTGGAAGCTGACGCACGATGATTGGCGCAACCGCAAGAACTGGAACGGCTATCTCGCCGCGGCCAATGAGATGCTGAAACGCACGTCCACCGAGGCTGCGCCCTGGCACATCGTTCCGGCGAACAACAAGAAAGTAGCGCGCATTACCGTGATGGAAACGGTGGCGGACGCGCTTGAGCAGGCGCTTGAGGCGCGTAAACGCAAATGACTTACGAACCGGCGCTGCGAATCGAAAACCTCAGCGTGAGCTTCGTCAGCCCCGACGAGGCCCACACCGCGCTGCGCGGCATCTCGCTGACGGTCGGGGCCGGTGAAATCGTCGGCGTTGCCGGCGAGTCCGGATCGGGCAAGTCCGTCACGGCGATGAGCGTGCTGCGGCTGTTGCCGGCGCAGGCGCAGTTGAAGGCGGACAAATTTGAGGTTTTTGGCCGCGACGTACTCGCGCTGTCCGCGCCCGAGCTTCAGGATCTGCGCGGCGCCCATGTCGCCATCGTGTTTCAGGAGCCGATGACCGCACTCAATCCGGTGCTGCGTATTGGGGTGCAGATGACTGATGTGCTGTTGCGGCACACCACAATGACCCCAGGCGAGGCCGAGACCCTGTCGCTCGACCTTTTGCGGGATATGAAGATCGACGATCCCGCGCGCACCTTTGCATCTTATCCGCACGAACTTTCCGGCGGCATGCGCCAGCGCGTGATGATCGCCATGGCATTTTCATGCAGGCCACGTTTGATTATCGCCGACGAGCCGACGACGGCGCTCGACGTCACCGTGCAGGCGCAGATCCTAAGCCTGCTGCGGGCCCGGGCGCAGGCGACCGGCACCGCGGTGCTGCTGATCAGCCACGATCTGGGCGTCATCGCGCAAGTGTGCGACCGGCTTTACGTGATGCACCGCGGCGAAGTGGTCGAAACGGGCCCCGCGCGCGCGGTGCTGCGCCGGCCGCAACACGCCTATACCCGCCAGCTGCTCGCGGCCCTGCCCGAGGGCAAAGCGCCGCGCGCACGCCTGTCGGTGCACGAGCCGCAAGCCGCCGTGGCGCCGCGCGCGCCGGCCGCGACGGGCGCGCCGTTGCTGACTGTCGCGCACGCCACCATACGCTATCCCCGAACGCGCGACCTTCTGGGCCGCGCGAAGGACTTTCATACCGCGGTCGACGATGTGTCATTCACGATCAACGAAGGCGAGACGCTCAGCCTTGTCGGCGAGTCCGGCTGCGGCAAGACTTCGCTCGCAAGCGCGATTGTCGGACTGACACATCTGACAAGCGGACGGATTGAGACGCGCGCCGATGTTGGCCGCCGCAACGTGCAAATCGTGTTCCAGGACCCCCAAGGTTCGCTTGATCCGCGCTGGCCGGCGTGGCGGATCATCACCGAACCTTTGACCATCGCGGGGCGACCGACCCGGGAAGACCTGCGCGCGCAGGCGGCGATTTTGTGCCGGCGGGTGGGCCTCGACCCGGCTGTCATGGAACGCAAGCCGCATGAATTCTCGGGCGGACAGCGCCAGCGGCTGGCCATCGCACGCGCCTTGTCGGTCGAGCCGAAACTTCTGATCCTCGACGAACCGACCTCGGCGCTCGACGTCTCGATTCAGGCCCAAATCTTGAACCTTCTGCTCGATCTGCAGGATGAGAAAAAACTCACCTACCTGTTCATCTCGCACAACGTCGCCGTCGTGCGGCACATCTCCGATCGGGTCGCCGTGATGAAGGGCGGCCGGATCGTTGAAGAAGGGGCGACCGCGACGGTCTTCGACCGTCCGACCCACCCCTATACACGCGAGCTCCTTGCCGCCATACCGCGCTTGGTTGTCTAAACCCGGCCGCGACAAACACCGCAATACACGCGACTCGCAACGTTAAAAGTTGCAACCGTCTCTGCGCGCTAACCGTTTTAAGGGTATAAGGGACGGAGGGACGGGGAATCAGGTTTCCTTTGTTTTCAAGCATTTATCATCGAAAGGGGGCGCGTTACACGCCGCGCCATCTAAGATTCAGATACTGTTAATATAGACGCACGACCATCGTATAATATAGACGCACGACCATCGTAACTACCGTGTAACTTTGCTATCTTGGGACGTCCGGAGTTGAGGGGTTTCGACCCGGATGAATGAGGGGCAAGAATGCTTCGAACGATTTCCGATCACATGGCGCTGAAGAGCGTGATGTTCAGGACGCAAGGCGCCGCCGTTCCGAGCATGACGCCGGGGGCGCGGACCACGCCGCGCCGTGAGTCGCCAGCAGCGTCAACAGAACTATTTTCCATCAGGTAGGTAGCAATGAACATTTCCAGGCGGAGCCTTCTTTCCGGGATTTCCGCAAGCGCGGGCCTTGCGATCGCACCGGGCGTGAATGTTTCCTTCGCGGCCGAAGGCGCGCCGCCGCGCGACGTGCTCGTTGTGCTGTTCCAACGCGGCGCCTGCGACTGGCTGCAAATGCTGGCTCCCGCGGGCGATCCCAACTACATCGCCAATCGGCCGTCGATCCGCGTGCAGACAACGGGCGCAACCGCCGGCATCGGCCTCGCGACCTTGGACAGCGTCGATCTTTATCTGAGCGCAAGCGCGCCGGAACTCAAAACGCTCTATGACTCTGGCAAGCTGGCGTTCGTGCATGCCACAGGGCTCTACACCAACGACCGCAGCCACTTTACTTGCCAAGCCAATATGGAAAAGGGCGTCGCGGACGCGGACCCCGCCCAAAATACCGGCTGGCTCACGCGTCATACCGCATCGATTGGGGTGCAAGCCGACCTTGGCGTCGTTAGCCAGGGCTCGACCAACCCAATTTCTCTTCTCGGTCAGCCGGCGGCGGTCGCCGTTTCGAACCCGACGACCTTCAACATTTCGGGCGGCACGACCAATGCCACCATCATGCGCCTTATGAATACCAGCGGCACCGCGACACCTTACAAGACGGCGGCGCTCAAGACGCTCAACACCATCCAGGATGTCCAAGCCGGTCTTACGGGCTTCCAAGACACTTCGGGCACGGCCGGATACACCGCGGGCGCACTTTCGACCTCGCTGCGCTCGGTCGGCCGCCTGATCCGCATGAACGTCGGCGTCGATGTCGTCACGGTCGATTACGGCGGTTGGGATATGCACAACAACCTGGTCAGCGAATTCAACACACGGACGGTCGAATTCTCACGCGCGATCAGCGCGTTCTGGACCGATATGGCGGACTACCGCGATCGCATCACCCTTGTGACCATGACCGAATTCGGCCGGCGCTTCCGCGAGAACGGCACGCAGGGCACCGACCATGGTTCGGCATCCGGCATGTTGGTGCTGGGCGGCAATGTAAACGGCGGACGCGTTTATGGCCGTTGGCCCGGCCTTGCCGCCAACCAACTTGATAGCGGCGATTTCGCCGTCACGACCGATTACCGCCAGGTGCTGGCCGAGATTTTGGTGAAGCGCCACGCTGAAACCAAACTCAACACCGTGTTCCCGACGATCACTTATGCCCCGCTCGGGCTGATCGCCTAATGCAGTTCGCCTCATTTAGCTTGTCCGTTTCACTCGTATTGCCGGAATCTCCGGCGCACATCTGTTAAGAGGGCAGAATGCCAACCCAATATCGCATCGCGCTAAATCGGGTGACGTTCGGCGCGCGGGACCGCGACGAGACCAATCTCAATTTCAACGGATGGGACGTCTGGATCGACAACCAGCTGAACGCCCCGCCCGGTGACGATCCCGATCTCGCCGCGCATATTGCCGCGCAGACGATGCTCATCCGCTACGCCGCCGGCGATCCTTCGCGGCCGCGCGAAACCTGGCCCGCGGTCGATGAGATGCGGCCGCTTAATTATATCAATTACTCGCCGGCCCAACTTTGGGAGATTCACCGTAACGCAGGCGGCTCGGTGTCGTTCAGCGAACGCACCCGCGTTCGTCAGGAACTGGCGGCGGCGACGTGGATTCGCAACACGCACAGCCGCTATCAGCTGCGCGAGTTCATGGTCGACTTCTGGCATAACCATTTCAATATCAGTAAAAATGAAGCCGAGCCCGCGACGGTGCTGCTGCCGGCATTCGACCGCGACGCCATTCGCGCCAATGTGTTCGGCAACTTCCGTAAGCTGCTCGAGGCCACGGCGACTTCGGGCTCGATGCTGATCTATCTCGATAACTATCTCAGCACCTCGACCACGCCCAACGAGAACTATGCCCGCGAGATCATCGAACTCCACACCTTGGGCGGAGCGGCCTATTTGGGCGTCGGCGATACCGCCCCCGTGCCCACCGAAAACGGGCTTTTCGGGAACGGCGTACCCATCGGTTTCACAGACCAAGACGTCCTGCAAGCCTCGCGCGCGCTGTCGGGCTGGACGATTAAGTATGGTCAGCGCGACGCCGCCAACGCCGTACTGCCGAACACCGGCGAGTTCATCTACAACGCACGTCAGCATAATTTGAATGCCGGCGTCTTCCTCGGCCGGAACATCAATGCGCTGCGTGCCGATATGGAGCAGGGCCGCGCCGTGCTCGATGCGATCGCCGCTCATCCCGCCACGGCACGGCATGTGGTCGGCCGCTTGATGCGCCGGATCTTCGGCGATAATCCGCCGGCGACCGCGACCGCCCGCGGCATCGCCGCCTTCACCGCGCATCACGACGCACCCGATCAGATTGCGCGAGTCCTTCGCGCAATCCTCGTCGATGGCCTGGAAATATTCACCGCGCCGCCGGCAAAGGTCCGCCGCCCCTATGAACGAATCATCGCGATGCTGCGCACCACCGAGAGCGTTTTGAATGCAGGTACAACGATGCTCAGCGCACTCGATGCTCTCGGCGATGGGCTTTTTGCCTGGGCATCGCCCGATGGGCGCCCGGACTTCGATGACTATTGGCTAGCGACCGGTGCAAACCTCTCGACCTGGAATCTCCTCTTCCAGGTTCCAAACTGGCGCGAAGTGCAGACGACATTGACGGCCCAAACGCCGACGCACGCGGCAACGTCGGCGACGATGACAGTTGAGTACTGGGTCAACCGCATGGTCGGGGGTTTCTTGTCGCCGGAGAATATGAATGTGCTGATCGCCGATCAGGCCGGGGATAGCGGCGCGCCCGCCGCCATTCGCGGACGCCGATCAGCGGCAACCATCGAAAATGCGTACAGGCGTCTCGTCAGTTTAATCGCCACGTCCGAAGGCTTCTCCGTTCGCTAGCCCTTCGTTCACGCGCCCAGATACGCGAAGGCCGCGGGTCGCTCCGCGGCCTTCGTTTTTTTGCCCCTGCACGCCAAAGATCAGGCTGCGGCGCGGGGCGGCTCATTGGCGGCGCTGCGGGTGTTGTAGATATACCCAAGCACGATCACGACGATGACCGCGAGTTGGGCCATCAGTGAATAAAGCGACGGGTAAACGCCAAGCACCTCAAAACGCGGGAAGTTCACGAGACTTGGCGGCAGGTATCCGCCCTCCTGTAGAGCGGCCACGCCCTTGCCCGCCATGACGATGGCTAGGAGCGCGACAAGCGCCGAACTGACGGCGAAGAACTGCGAAATCGGCAGGCGGCGGCTGGTGCGCAGCATCACCACCGTGATGACCACCAGCACGGCCACGCCGGCGAAGAAGCCGCCGATGATCGCGCCCACGTTCCCGCGCGCCCACAGCGCGACATAGAAAAGAATGGTTTCGAACACTTCGCGATAGACCGCCACAAATGCGAGGCCAAACAGGAACCAGGCCGAACGTTTGCTTAAGGCTGATGAGATCTGATCCTTGAGGTAGGACTGCCAGCGGCCGGCAAGGCTTTTGCCGTGCATCCAGATGCCAACGCCGATCAGGATGGTTGCCGCAAACAAGGCCGCGAAACCCTCCGTCGCTTCGCGGCTGGCGCCGTCGATATCGAGGACATACGCCGCGATCCCCCAGGTGATAAGGCCGGCGACCAGCGCCGAAGCCCATCCACCGTGGACGTACGGGAGCACGTCGCGCCGATCTACCTTGGACAGGAAACCAATCATGGCCACGACCACGAGCAGCGCTTCGACTCCTTCGCGGACAAGGATGGTGAAGGCGCCGAGGAACGCGGCCGTGCTGTCATCGGCCGACGGCGCAAGCGCGGCGTCGGTGGCGTCAAACAGGCCGCGCAGAACATCGGCCTGAGCAACGACGTCGGACACCGGTGCGCCGGCGCCGATCCGGGTGCGATACTCGCCCATGGCGGTTTCCACGCGTACGAGCAGATTTGCGTCGCGCGTACGCAGCAGGGCCTCAATTGGCTCAAAGCCATCAAGGTAGGATGAAAGCGCAAGCGCGCCTGCGGCCTTCGCATCGCCAGCCTGATAGGCCTTCACGCTTTCGGCCAATCGCGCCCGCGCGATCGAAAGGCCGCCTTCGGCCGGGCGGTCCGCCACAGCGGGCTGACCGCGCAAATAGGCGTTCACCGCGCGCGCCTGCTCGGCGCCGATGACACCGGCCAGCTTTTCTTCGGTGACGGCGGTGAGGGTCGCTAGATCGGGCACCGCGGCGCGTACCGCCGGATTGGCCTGCCAGAGTTTCTCGCCTTCGGCGGCGAGGGCGGGCGGAGCCGACATATTGCCGACATAGAAGGCCAGCGCCCAGCGCTGATCTTCGGGCAACACATCGAAGCTGGCCATGCCGGTATCGGCAACGCCTTGTGTAATCACTTCATAGAGCGCGTAGGCGCTGCGCACACGGGCGCGCGCATGGTCGGTGAAATCGATGGGTGGCGGATCGAGGTGAGCGCCAGTCTCGCCGTCGCCTTTGCCTTCCATGCCGTGGCACGCCCCGCATTGCTCGCGGTAAAGGGCGGCGGCCTGCGTGAGATCGGGCGCTTTGGCGGGCGCCACCGGAATGGGATAGAGCGAAACAAGCGCCGCACTCAGCGCATTGGAACGCTGCGCGACTTCGGACGGAGGCGCCTTGGCGGCGATAGCGCTTTGCAGCGCTTCAGCTTGGGTCAGGAGCGCGCTATGTCCGTCGCGGGCGGGCATACCGGCGAGCCGCGTGCGCACCGTGGCCGCAAACTCGGTCATTTCGGCATATTCGCCGTCGTTCTTCACCGCGCCGTCGGCCACGGCTTCGACGTAATCGACGGCGATGTAATCGACGAGCTGCCAGATCTGGCGCACGTCGGTGATGAGGTCGTGCGCGGGCGCCGCAGGCGCGGCGGTATCTTGCGCCATGGCCGGTGAGACAGACGGTGCGATGACGACAGCGGCCAACAATGCCGCAACCATCGTCAATGTCTTCAAACCCCAATCCCGTCGCGCGCGCATAAACGTACCCTTCGCCCAATCTCAACGAATACCCAGCTCAATTGGTGTATTGCAATTAAGAATGGCTCGCAAGGTAATTTGGGGGATACAGCGTTCCCCTTCGCCGCAAAATAATAAGACCCGCGCTATGGTTAAGTAGCGCGGGTCTTATCCAAGCACGTAGAACGCCTGGGACTACGGGTTAAACGCGACGGCTTTAGCGGTCAGCCTTTTCCGCGGCGTCTTGCATGCCGCCGACCGCATTCCGAATCTTACCTTCAATTTTGGTGGCCTTGCCTTCGACGGCCATCTTCTGGTCGCCGACCGCATTACCAACCTTTTCCTTCGAGCTACCAGCGACGGTCTTTGCGGCGCCGGCAATTCTATTCTTGTTCATGAAAACCTCTGACGTTGGAGACAGTAATGAAGTTGCTGCGTGTGGTTGGATCGCTTGACGCGAC
>CANJEU010000085.1 GCA_947473445.1 Fidelibacterota bacterium
GGGCCGCAGCCGCCGCGGTTTCTGGGCGCTGGCCGCATAAGCGAGGCGGCGGCGAAACCATCGCTCCGCTGCGACGAGCGCAACAACGATGGCCAGCATGAAGAGTGCGATCTGCGCGGCGCCCGCAAGGTCGGACCGCGTGATCCAGGTGGTGTAGACGGCGACCGTCATAGTGCGCACGCCCAGAAATTCCGAAGCGCCGATATCATTCAGCGCTTCCATCAGCGCGAGGCTCACACCAATCGCGACGGCGGGCCGTGCGAGCGGGAGGGCGACGCGGAAGAAGATGCCCGCCCGGCCAGCGCCGAGGGTCTGCGCAGCCTCGATCAAGCTCGCCGACTGCATGAGGAAAAGCGAACGGGTCGTCAGGTAGACGTAAGGGTACAGCGCAAAACCCATAAGCAGGATGCAGCCCCCCATCGAACGCGGGTCGGGCAGGCGCAAGTCCTGCGGGTTCGTGATGCTCGCGAGATCACGAATAAAGGTTTGCAGCGGGCCGACGGGATGCAGGACGTCGAGATAGGCGTAGGCGATGATGTAAGTCGGCATGGCCAGCGGCAACAGCAGCGCCCAGTCCAGCCATGCGCGGCCGGGAAACTCGTAGGCGGTGACAAGCCATGCCGTTCCCGTACCGACGATGATCGTGACGAGGCCAACCCCAAGCAAAAGCGCCGCAGTGTCAGCGGCGGCTTGCGGAAGAACATAAGCGGCAAGATGCGGCCACAAGCCTGCGGATAGGCCTGCCGCGACGACGGCAAGCGCCCCCAGGGGCAGCAGGATGAGAAGGGCCGCGAAAAATGAAAGAGCGGCCCATCCGCCGGCGGGTTTGAATACGCGCAACGGATGGGCGGAAAGCAGGATCACTTAGTTATCGAGGCCGACTTTGTCGACCAATTGGCTCGCGGTGCGACGGTGCTTAGCAATCTCACCGATCGGCGTCGTATCGACCTTCAAGACGCCGAGTTTGGCGATGATGGGATCAACAGTGGCGCTCGCCTTCACGGGATACTCATAGTTGCCTTCTGCATAGATTTTCTGCGCTTCGTCCGAAACCAGATATTCCATGAGCTTGACCGCATTGTCACGGTTCGGCGCGTTCTTCGCGATTGCCGCGCCCGAGACATTGACGTGCGTACCGGCGCCATCGCTGAACGTCGGCAGGATCACATTGATGGCAGCACCCCATTTTTCCTGGTCTGGTCCGCCTTTGCCGCTGCGCATCAGGCCGACATAGTAGGAGTTCGCGACACCGACGTCGCAAATGCCGCCCATGATATCGCGCGCAACGTCGCGATCGCCACCGCCGGGCTTACGGCCGACGTTTGCCTTGATGCCGCGCAGCCACTCCTCGGCCTTGGCTTCGCCATGTTTTGCGACGAAGGAGGCGATCATAGCGGTGTTGTACGGATGCTGACCGGCGCGGATGCAGACTTTGCCTTTCCACTTCGGATCGGCAAGTTCTTCATAGGTGAAGGTCGTCTGCTTTACGCGATCTTTCGAGACGTAGACTACGCGGCCGCGCGTGGAAAGCGTGAACCAATGACCGGCCGGATCACGCAGCTGGCTGGGAACGGCGCTTTCCAGAGTCTTTGACTTTACCGGTTGGGTCAGGCCTTTCTCGGCAAGGTCGACGAGGCCGCTGAGATCAACCGCCATCAGAATGTCAGCCGGGGAGATCTTGCCTTCGGCGGCGACGCGCTCCGTAAGGCCATCCTTCACGAACACCGAATTCACCTTGATCTTGGTGGCTGCGGTGAATGCGTCGAGCAGCGGCTGAATCAGCCCGGGCTCGCGGGTGGTATAGAGATTTACTTCCTGCGCAGCGGCGGGAAGAGCGAATGTTGTTGCCATGACGACGCTCGCGGCGGCGTGGTAACGGCGGAATTTCTTCGTCAGCATTGTTTCATCTCCCAACTGTGATTGTCTCGGAAACGGGGAACTCAAGCAGGTCTTTCGCGTCATATTTAACGCCGACGTAATCGCCCACATTCACGCGGCGAATACCGCGGAGGCTTGCTTTCATTGGGCCGCCCGCGCCCACGAGCGTGACGCGTGTATTCTCGCCCGTATAACTTACATCGGTGACGCGAAGCGGCATGCCGGCGGCGGGGTCGACAAGTTCGAGGTCATGGGGCCTGAGATAAGCGGGCGAGCCTGCACGCGCGACCTCATTCAATTCAGAGAAGTAGCGCGCTGCGAAGAGGCTGCGCGGCCTGCGATACAATTCTGTCGGCGTGGCGATCTGTTCAACGCGGCCATCGTGGAGCAATACGATGCGATCAGCCAGCGTCATGGCTTCCGCCGGATCATGGGTAACGATTACGGCGGTCGTCCGCGTTTCACGCAGCAATGCCAGAGTGAGCCGGCGCACATCATCGCGCGTTCCGCTGTCGAGATTAGAAAACGGCTCGTCCATCAGCAGCAAGGTCGGCTGCGAGACCAGCGCGCGTACAAGCGCTACTCGCTGCTGCTCGCCAGCCGAGAGTGTGTGCGGGTAGCGATGCGCGGCATGATCAAGACCAACGCGGGAGAGCAGGGCCATGGCGTCCGGCGCGCCGGCGGGTTTCCGCCCGAAATTCGTATTCTCAAGCGCGGTGAGGTGAGGAAAGAGGGCATAATCTTGGAACATCATGCCGATGCCCCGCTTGTCGGGCGGAACGAATATCCCGGGCGCGGTGAAATTCTGTCCGTTAATGCTGATCCGGCCATCGCGCGGTTTCTCAAGGCCGGAAATCAGCCGCAGCAATGTGGTCTTGCCACATCCCGAGCGTCCAAGAAGACATAGGACTTCGCCGGTCGCGGCCTGGAATGCCACGCGGTCGAGCACAGTACGCGCGCCATACCCATGCGTAAGGGCTGCGATCTCAAGGCAGGGAGGCGCGTTCATCGGCCGGCCCATCGGTAAAATAGGCCGTGCGATACAAACGCCAGAGCGCCGGGATTGGTGAGACGCATATTGCTCTGTTCAACCCCCGCTATAAGTAAATTGAGACCCCTCCACCTACTGTGAGAATAAGTCTTAAGCACAGAGATAATTTGTAACCGAGGGGGCCGTCAATATGAGGCCCGGGACCGGCTAACGCGCAATATTCCCCCGTTGGGAGGGGTGGAACTCCTGGTCTAGCTTCTCCCAACGGTTTGAAGCCCTAACTCTTCAGATTCGCGCCAACTTTTTGCACACAGCGCAAAATCAGGCCGGCGGCGCGCTTTTCGTGGGGGTTAGCTTGGCGCGATGCGAAATCGCCTTCCAACTTGCGCAAGATCTCGCGCTTGGAGTCGAGCGGCCGCTTGCCCAGATAAGCGATGATCCAATTGGCGACGAGCCGGGGATCCGGCGTCGTGGTGGCAAGCGACATCAGGTCTTTGACGGGGTCGGCCAATTGTCAGTCCAGTGAAGCGCTGAGGTGCGAGGCTCATGCATCAGATTGGCAAATCGGCAAGGTGTCAACGACGCGCTGACAGGGACAAAAGAGTGGGAGGCTCTATCGGCGCGCGCCTGCGCGCTTCGTCGGTCTGGCCTTCGGGGTGGGCGCTGAAGCTTTGGCGCCCAATTGCTTCGAGATGACACGCTTGGCATGACCACTGCGGCTCGACCCGCCGCTCTTTCCTGAGAGGCTCTTCTTGAGAGCATCCATAAGGTCGATGACCTTCGTGTCCTCGGGCGCTTCCTCGGCAATGATAGGTTTGCCTTTCTGCTTCTGCTTGATCAAATCGCGCAAGGCGTCCTCGTAGCGGTCTACGAACTGCGCGGGTTTAAATGCGCCCGTCTGCTGCTCGATGATCTTTTCGGCGATCTCGAGCATCTGTCTATCCGGCTTGGCATTGGCAATATCTTCAAAGAAGCTTTTCTCGTCGCGCACCTCGTCATGAGCCCGAAGGGTTGTGAGAAGCAGTCCGCGGCCACGCGGCTCCAGCGCGACGATGCGCTCGCGGTTATGCATCACGAGGCGGCCTAGTGCGATCTTCTCGCTCTTATCCATGGCCTCCTTAATGACGCTATACGCGCGCGATTCCTCATCGCCTTGCGGAACGAGGTAATAGGGATTGTCCCAGTAGATGCGATCGATCTCGCCGGCTTCGACAAATTGCTCGATATCGATAGTCTTCGTCGAGGGCAGGCGCACAGCCTCGATCTCCTTTGGGGTGACGATCACATATTGCCCGGGCTTGAATTCATACCCTTTCACGAGATCGGCACGTTCGACGGGCCCGAGCTCGGGCTCCGTCGGCACCATCTTGATGCGCCTATAGGTTTCCTTGTGAAGAAGGTTAAAGGAGACGTCGCTGGTGCTCGACGTCGCGTTGAAAAGCGCGACGGGGCAGGTGACGAGGGAAAGGCGCAGGTGACCCTGCCAGATCGGGCGTGCAGCCATGATTGAACCCTACATTTAGGCGCGCATAGTGCGCGTGCAGGGTACTAACGGAATGCCCTCAGGCGTGTTCCCAGGATTCGTGGCGATCCGGGCGCACCTTCAGGCTGCAGAGGCCTTGCGTGCCTGCGCTGTTAATTGCGTCGCCGCGCTGGTGTAGCTGCCGTCGCCGCCATCAATGAAGTGCACGTGTTCGTTTTGCGACGGGGTGGTCACGAAGCAGGTCATGACGGCATGCCGCGACGTCCTCCTTCAAAGGGAAAAAAGACCGGGCGCGACTGAACACCTGGCGCTCGATGGTCCGAATGAGGAAACTACTGTGCTGGCGCCGGTGCTTTTGGTTTCGCGCGCGCGCGGAAGGCGCTCAACAAGCGTTCGAAGGTTGCATGGAGCGCTTCGGAGATCGCCGGTTTGTTCTCCAGTTCGCTCATCAGCAATGCCGTTGCTTCGAGAGTGGAGAGCGCTTCGCGCCGTGCCTCGCGCCGCAAATTGCCATAGCGCGAAGGGCGCGCCGGCTTGAGCGCGATACGGCGCACTTTCAGAAGCCACGCATTCCGCCACCACAGCGTCTTGGCCTGCGCCCAGCTGCCGTCGAGAACAATGACTCCATGAAGGTGCTTCAGGGCTTCGTCCTGGTCCGGGACGGGGTCGCCCTTCTTGTTGAGCGCGACAACCGTGCGTCCTTGGGGAAATTTGGCGACCTGCGCCGAGCCCAGGTACAGCACCGCCCACCGTTTAGGATCAGCCACTTCACCGGCCTTCAGACCCAGGGCTTTGCCGAGGCTTGGCCACGAAAGGCCGACTTTTACGGTCGCCTTTTTGAAGTGCAGGGCGGTAAGGCGCGCAGTGCCCAGATCAACATCCTGCTCCTGCGGGTGTTGAAGGATGACGATCTTGAGGCGCGTGTCGATGGCTTCAACGCCCTGGCAAACACAGAGCGGCGGCGCTTTATCGCACCGCGGACAGGTTTCGATTTCGGTCATGACTGTTAGCGCGCGTTGAGGATATTGGAGGGCGAGAACTGATCCGTAAGGATCCTCGTGTCCTTGTCCCAATCGCGGTCCGTCGACGCCAAGTCGAGCAACCAGTCAGGATCAAACCCGCGTTTGTCGAAGGCCGCATCGAACGTTTTTGCGTTCGTTTCAAGGGCGCTGCGTTCGGCAAGTTTATTGGGCTGCGCCCATATGATGCGATTACCGAGTTTAAGATTGTAGAAGGTGCCGAACACCGCCGCATAGGTCGCGGACTCGTAGGGATAGAGGCGGTTGCTCGAGAAGGTGTTGGCCGCCACGACGCCGTCGGGCGTCAGGGTGCTCTTCACCTCCAGCAGAAATTCTTTCGTGGAAAGATGCTCAGGGATGTACTCGTCCTCGAAGGCGTCCAGCATCACGATGTCGTACTTGGTTCCCGCACGGATCGCCTTCTTGACGAAGACGCGCCCATCTTCCTCGCTGACCCGCAGACGTTCATCGCGTTTGAATCCGAAAAATTTCTCGGCCACGCGGGTTACGGCGGGATCGAGTTCCACGACGTCGATTTCAAGATCGGGGAACAGTTGGCGCAACGTCATGGGCAATGTCCCGCCGCCCAGGCCAATGATGAGAACGCGCTTCGGGTCGGGCTTCACAAGTAGCGAGCCGAGCATCATGCGGGTGTAGGGAAAGACAAGGTAATCAGGCTGCGCGGTGCGCATGCAGGTTTGCCGTTCCGTAGCCACCGCACGGCGGAAGGTCAGACAGCGCAAGCCGTTGTCCTCGACGACAAACAGATTGCGATAGAGCGAACGCTCGGTGTGGAGCTGCGCAGCGGACGCAGGAGCCGCGACCGCGCAGAGCGCGAGAAGCAGGCCGATAAGGCGCGATCTCATTTCAGGTCCTTTTACGGGAGATCAGATAGGCGGTGAGAGCCACCGCCTGCGTGATCCCGAACAGCAGCAGGAGGATTTGGTCCACTTCGAATATAAGGACAAACCAGAAGGATGTCAGAAGTGTGCCCGCTGCGCTGAAGAAAGTAGAGAAAAAGTATTGGAGTCCCGCATAAAAACCGGCGTCCTGGGCATTGTCGACCAGAAGCCGCACCGCGTAAGGCGTCACCATTCCGGCGATGACGGCGGGCGCGGAAAACAGCACCACGCTTGCGAGCAGCGAGCCGAGCCGTGGGTCCTGGGTAATCCCGAATATGCCATCCAGGACAGGGAGTTCGAAGACCAGCACCGGCAGGAGCAGCGCGCCTGATATGGCGTGCAGCAGGCAAAGCCGCGCGATGCTAGGTTGTTTCATCGAGAGCCGGCCGCCGATGAGGTAGCCCAGAGACAGGGCTGTCATGAAGACCGTGATCACGGCGCCCCAGACATAGATGCCGCTGCCGAAGGTGGGCGCGAGAATCCGCCCACTCAGCATCTCAAAGCCCATGACCAGGAAGCCCGACCAGCAGCTTATCGCAAGGATTGCATAGCGTTGCATCGGCTACATACTGATCGACAACCTATTGGGAATACAGTACTTTATTGAAACAGCGCGGCTTTTGGCACGCCATGATCGGGCGGCGAGCCGGAAATCCTGCGAGTCCGCCTTGGCCATAGGCTGGCCAAGGTATAATTAACCTCCAAATCATTCGCCAAATCATTCGAGAGGCGCGCGTTATATGAAGGTGTTACTGGCTCAGCCGCGGGGTTTTTGCGCTGGCGTCGTACGGGCCGTTGATATCGTCGAACTGGCGCTGAAAAAGTTCGGCCCGCCGGTCTACGTGCGCCACGAAATCGTTCACAACAAACGAGTTGTCGAGGGACTTCGCGCCAAGGGCGCCGTCTTCGTCGACGATATCGCTGCCATTCCCTCTGGGGCAGTGACCATTTTCTCCGCTCATGGCGTCTCGCGCGCCGTCGTGAAGGGCGCCGAAGAGCGGGGTCTCGATATCCTGGATGCCACCTGCCCGCTCGTGGCGAAGGTTCATGCACAGGGGCAACGTTACGCCCAGTCAGGCTCTGAGGTCGTTCTTATCGGGCATGCCGGCCACATCGAGGTCGAAGGCACGCTCGGCCGGATCGACGGCAAGGTGCATCTGATTGGAACAGTCGACGAAGCATTGAACATTCAGATCGCCCCCGGCACCAAGCTTTCGTATGTCACGCAAACCACACTTTCGGTGGACGATACCCGCGATATCATCACGGTGCTCAACACGCGCTTCCCCGGAATTCAGGGGCCCGACGTAAAAGACATTTGTTACGCCACGCAGAACCGGCAGCAGGCGGTGCGCGAACTCGCCCGCCGGGCGAACGTGATCCTGGTTTTGGGGGCGGAGAACAGCTCGAACTCCAATCGACTGCGGGAAATCGGCGAAGATATGGATGTGCCGAGCTATTTGATCGACGATGCCACCATGCTCGATCCGGCATGGCTGGTGGGCAAGGAGGTCGTCGGCATTACCGCCGGTGCATCGGCCCCGGAA
>CANJEU010000086.1 GCA_947473445.1 Fidelibacterota bacterium
CGAAAATCCAGATGATGCCGATGATGGCGCCGATCAGAGTGGGCAAGGAAACGCGTTATCACGTGCTCACCTTGCGCCTCGTGCTCGCGCCCAATCCCGAGACCGAACGTCCAGCCTGTTTCATGGTGCCGGTGATCCACGAAAAGATTCTGCTGTATCTGCACAAGGCCAAACTGCAGGAAGCCGATTTCTCCGGTCAGCGTCTTGAAGTGTTGGCGGAAAAACTCCTCGAGGTCGCGACCGCCACCACCGACCGGGGGTATTTCACCAGCGTCGAGTTCCTCGACGATCAGTCGATGCTGCCCGTAACGACAAAGAATAAAGACGGCGTCGAAGTGAAATCGAACACCTCACTCGATCCCCGTTCGGCGACGCTGTCGTCGCAATGTAAGTGACCTTCGCGTAGCGAAGGTCGTCCCGGACAAGACCTTAAATCTCTTTTTTTGGTCATCCTGGGCGAAGCCCAGGCGCGATGGGCCCATCGCGGGGTTCCGAACACCAACGGTCACGTTTCACTGCTCTAGACCCCGGGCTACGCCCAGGGTGACGTCTTAAGGTGCGGGCCGAGAAGGGTAAAAGGACTAAGCCTTCTCCCGCGCGACAGCTCGCCATCCGATATCCCGGCGGCAGAAACCTTCCGGCCATTTAACCTTGTCGACCGCCTGATAGGCGCGGGTCTGCGCTTCGCGCACGGTTTTGCCCACGGCCGTAACGGCCAGCACACGGCCGCCATTGGCGACAATCTTGCCGCCGTCGTCCTTGGTGCCGGCATGGAAGATCATCGCGCCTTCGATCTTGGCGGCGTCGTTAAGGCCCGCGATGACGGTGCCTTTCCGCGGTGTGCCCGGATAACCCTCGGCCGCCATGATCACGGTCAGCGCAACCTGATCGTGCCAGCGCAGATCGAAGTTCGAAAGCTGGCCATCGGCCGTGGCGATCAGCGCCGGCAGCAGATCGGACTTCAGGCGCATCATCAGCACTTCGCATTCCGGATCGCCGAAGCGCGCATTGAATTCGATCACCTTCGGTCCGTCTTCGCCGATCATGAGGCCGACGAACAGAACCCCTTTGAAGGGTGTGCCTTCCTTGGCCATGCCGTCCACCGTCGGAGCGACGATTTCGCGCATGATGCGCGCATGCATGGCCGCATCGACCACCGGCGTCGGCGAATAGGCGCCCATGCCGCCGGTGTTGGGTCCTGTGTCGCCATCGCCCACGGCTTTATGGTCCTGCGCCGCCGCCAAAGGCAGCGCGGTTTTACCGTCCACGAGCACGAAGAAGCTGGCTTCTTCGCCGTACAGGAATTCCTCGACCACCACTTCGTTGCCGGCAGCGCCGAAGGCGCGCGCGGTCATAATGGAGTCGATGGCGTCATTCGCCTCATTCACCGTCTGGCACAGGATCACGCCTTTGCCTGCGGCTAGGCCGTCGGCCTTCACCACGATGGGTGCGCCTTTTTCGGCGATGAATTTCTTTGCGGAAGCGGCGTCCTTGAAGCGTCCATAGGCGCCGGTCGGAATATTGTATTTGGCCAGCAGGTCCTTGGTGAAACCCTTGGAGCCTTCAAGTTGGGCGGCGGTTTTTGTCGGCCCAAAGGACTTGATTCCGGCGGCGGACAACCGGTCCACAAGCCCGGCGACCAACGGGGCTTCGGGTCCCACCACCACGAAATCGATGCGTTCGTCCTGGGCCAGCTTGACGAGTCCGTCGATGTCCTCGGCGCCTACCGGTACGCAGGTCGCAACCTCAGCGATGCCGGGGTTGCCCGGGGCGCACAGCAGCGCGTCGCAGAGCGGCGATGCTTTGATTTTCCAGCATAGCGCGTGTTCACGCCCGCCGCCGCCGACCACCAGCACCCGCATTCGTTTGGCCCCGTTCCTTTGCTAATGCGGGAGTGGCATAACAGAGCCATGAGCGACATTCCATACCTCCGGGACGCCCCGGGCCCCGATCACAACGCGCCGGCCCTGTCGGTGTCGGAACTCTCGGCGCAACTCAAGCGCAAGGTCGAGGATTCCTTTGCCTACGTAAGGGTGCGCGGCGAGGTGTCGCAGCCGAAGATCCCCGGCTCCGGTCACTGTTACCTGCGCCTCAAGGACGAAGACGCGGCCCTCGATGCCATTATCTGGCGCGGCACATTGTCGCGTCTGTCGATCCGCCCCGAAGAGGGCATGGAAGTCATCGCCACCGGCAAGCTCACCACCTATCCCGGTCGGTCGAGCTATCAGATCATTATCGAGAGCCTGGAGCTCGCCGGGCAGGGCGCGCTGCTGAAGCTGCTCGAGGACCGGCGCAAAAAACTCGCCGCCGAAGGCCTGTTCGACGCGGCGCGCAAGAAGCCGCTGCCCTACCTGCCTACGGTCATCGGCGTCGTGACGTCGCCGACGGGCGCCGTCATTCGCGACATTCTGCACCGGATCAGCGAGCGCTGCGCCTGCCGCGTGATCATCTGGCCGGTGCGGGTACAGGGCGAGGGCGCCGCGGATGAAATCACCGCCGCCATCAACGGCTTCAACGCGCTCCCTGAAAACGGCGATATCCCGCGGCCCGATGTCATCATTGTCGCGCGCGGGGGCGGCAGCCTTGAAGACCTGTGGAGTTTCAACGAGGAAAATGTCGTGCGCGCCGCGGCGGCCTCTCGCATTCCGCTCATCTCGGCCGTCGGGCACGAAACCGACACCACGCTGATCGACTATGCCTCCGACCGCCGCGCCCCGACGCCCACCGCCGCCGCCGAAATGGCGGTTCCGGTGCGCCTCGAATTGCTCGCCAACGTACAGCAACGTCATGGGCGCCTGGTGCAGGGCATCACGCGTCTGCTGACCGAGTGCCGCATCCATCTCGAAGGTCTCGTCCGCGGCATTCCCCGGCTTGATGCGATTGTCGAACAAAAGACCCAGGATCTCGACATGCTGGCCGGCCGGCTTGTCACGGGGCCGGCGAGCCTGCTCCGGACCAAAAGCCAGGACCTCGCGGTCATCAGCGCCAAACTCAATCTCGACCGCTTCAGCCGCGAAATCCTGCGCCATGGCGTCGACGTCGAGAATTTGGTGCAGCGCCTTGCCCGCGCGGGACTGCGTAGTGTGGAGGACTGTAAAACGAAACTCGAAGTCCTCGCCGCCCGATTGGCCTCGAATTCGCCGGCGCGCGTCCTCGCCGACTGCGAAGCCAGACTTGAATCCTACGCCGCGCGCCTGGAATCGATCTCGCCCCTGCGTGTGCTTGAGCGCGGCTACGTACTCGTGCGCGACGCCGCCGGCCTTCCCGTGACCTCGGCGGCCGCGGCCGTCCCGGGCGGATCGCTCCACCTTGAATTCCACGACGGCACCGTCGATGCCCGTGTCGAGGGCGGGGGCGCCAAACCGCAGACCAAGCCCGCGCGCAAAGCCGATCCCGGCCAAGGATCGTTGCTATGAGATTTGTCGTTCTCGCCGCGGTGCTCTTCGCCGCGCCGGCGGCGGCGCTCGACGTGCCCATCGGCGGAAAACTTGAGCAAGGCGGCCTTGCCATCGGCACGGCTCCACCGGGTTCGTCGATCACAATCGGCGAGCGCAGCGTGCCTGCCGCCGCCGACGGCACCTTCTTTGTCGGCCTTGGCCGCGATGCGCCCGCCTCGGTCGATGTGAAAATTGTCACGCCCGCGGGCGAGACGGCGACCATTGCCATTCCGGTCGCGCCGCGCGATTGGAAAATCGACAAGGTGGACGGCGTTCCGCAAAACCTCGTCACGCCCGATCCTGAAACCGAAGCGCGCATCGCCGAGGACAGCAAGCTTCTGCGCGCCGCCCGCGCGCGGTTTTTCGCCGAAGCGCTCTATCGCAGCGGCTTCCTGCGTCCCGCCTCGGGCCGCATCTCGGGCATTTACGGCAGTCAGCGCATTCTCAACGGCGCGCCGCGCAACGTCCACGCGGGTCTCGATATCGCCGCGCCCACGGGCACGCCGATCAGGGTCGCCGCCGATGGCGTCGTCACGCTCGCTAATCCGGCGCTGGTGATGTCGGGCGGAACGGTGCTGGTCAATCACGGCTATGGTCTGCAGACCAGCTACATTCACATGAGCCGCATCGATGTGGCCGACGGACAGCGCGTGAAACAGGGCGACGTGATTGGCGCCATTGGCGCGACGGGCCGCGTCACCGGCCCGCATCTGCATTTCACCGTGCTGTGGTTCGATACCAGCCTTGATCCCGAAACCATTCTCGCGCTGATGCCGGCGAAGGAGTGAGCTATGGCAGCCAAGAGGAAAGCAGCCACAAAGAAGAAGGTTGCCGCGAAGAAAGTCGCGCCGAAGGAAAAAGTCGTTGTGAAGAAGGAGTCCGCGCCCGCCGCACAGGCCCCGAAACTCATCGATCAACGCATCCGCGATCTCGGCGGTTGGCATGGTAAGACCCTCGCGCGCATGCGCTCCCTCATACTGGAAGCTGATTCTGCGATTACCGAGGAGTGGAAATGGGGCGTGCCGGTGTGGACCCGCGGCGGCATCATCTGCACCGGAGAGTCCTATAAGAAGGTCGTGAAACTTACCTTTGCCAACGGCGCCGCTCTGGCGGACCCAGCGCGCCTTTTCAATTCCAGTCTGGACGGAAACGTGCGCCGTGCCATCGACATTCCCGAAGGCAAGGACATTGACGCCAAGGCGTTCAAAGCTCTCGTCAAAGCCGCCATCGCGCATAACGGCGCGAAAGCCAAGACGCGCTAGCCCGCGCGAGGGGCCTTCAGAACCCGCGCGAGCAGCGCGTCGAGTTCGTCCGGCTTTTCCCACGCCACATCCACCGACAGCACATTCTCCTGCTGGCGTTGGTCTGGCAAAAGGCGCACCGCGTCCTTCTCGGTCGTCACCGGCAAGGCGTCGATTTCATAAGCCTCGTCCAGGATCGGCTGAATGTCGGCCGCGTCGAAGGCGTAGTGATCCTCGAACGGATGAAACGCAGCTACACGCGCACCGATATCCACCAGCGCGTTATAGAATTTCTCCGGATCGCCGATCCCGGCGAAGGCCACCACCCGCTGGCCTTTAAGCCGCAGGCGCTCGGGTCCCGGCACGAGGCGGGCGCGCAGCACCGGCAGATATTTCGAGAGGTCGCTGACGAGCCCCAGATGATCCTCGCCCATCACCACCGCCGCATGCGCGCGCGCGAGGCCCGCGCGCACAGGTTCGCGCAGCGGACCGGCGGGGAAGACGCGGTTATTGCCAAAGCCCGTCCGGCCATCGACCACAATGAGCGAGAGATCTTTGGCGAGTGTCGAATGTTGGTGGCCATCGTCCATCACCAGCACATCGGCGCCGGCGTTGGTCGCGGGTTTGGCCGCGTGTGCCCGTGTGCGGGCGACCCATACGGCGCCATTGCGCGCATGAAGCAGCGCCTCGTCACCCACATCATCGACGGTGTGAAGATGGGCATCGACACGCACCGGCCCTTTGAGGCTTCCCCCGTATCCGCGCATGACCACCGCGGGGGTATGGCCCTTTTCCTTCAGGCGCCGGACGATTGAGGCGGTAACGGGCGTCTTGCCCGTGCCGCCGGTGGTGAGATTGCCTACGCAAATCACCGGGATATCGGCCCGCACGAGCGGCGCGCGCAGGGCGCGGCGCGCGGTGATGCTTCCGGCAATGTGGCCGAAGGGTTCGAGCAGGCGGGAGAGCGGATTGTCCGTCCGCCAGAAATCAGGCGCGCGCATTTGCCACATCCGCTGGCCGGTCCGCGGGCGCGATCGGCGCATGTCCGACAAGGCGGTCCGCTTCGGCGCTGACGCGCGTCAGTTCGGTTTCAAGCTGCTGACGCAGGACGCCCGGATCGGACGCGCCCGTGACAAAAATCGGCTCGCCCCACACCATCGCGCCTTCGCCATAGGGCAGCGCGACGATCAACCTGTCCCACGTATTCATCACCACGCGCCGCCCGACCGACACCGCCGCCGGCAGGATGGGCGCGCCGGAGAGCCGCGCCAGCGCAATGGCGCCGTCCGCGGCATGCATGCGCGGGCCGCGCGGTCCGTCGGGCGTGATACCGACGCTGCCGCCGTTTTTGATAAGGCGCACGAGCGCCCGCAGCGCTTCGCTGCCGCCGCGGGTCGAGGATCCCGCCACCGTCTCGATGCCGAAATGTTTCACCGTGCGCGCGATCAACTGCCCGTCGCGGTGCGCGGAGATGAGCATGTGGAAGGGCGCCTCGGATGGCCAGCAGTAAGGCATCATGGTCAGTCTATTGTGCCAGAACGCCACGATCACGGGCTGCGCGCCCGCCCATGCGGCGCGCGCGCGGGTTTCCGCGTCCGCGGAGCTGAACACCGTGCGCCAGCGTGTCGTGCGCCGGACGAGGGCGATGAGCGCAGCCAGAGTTGCCCCCACCATCCGTTGCACGGTGGGACTGCGGCCGACACGTTTCAGAAGCTTTCCCAAATCGGGTCCTAAAGCGGTATATTCTCGTGCCTTAACAATAGTGAGCCCGTGCCGCTCACGCCACCTTGGAAAGCGCGATGCCGTTTGTTCGGATACTTATGTTGATCGTGGGCCTTCTGGCCCTTGCCGTTATCGGCTTCGCCGTGCTGCGGCCCGATCCCGCCGCCGAGCCGCAAGCCGAGATATCGCCCCCGCCGCGCGAACGTCCCGCGCTCGCGCCGGTACGCAGCGCGCCGCCCGCATCCATGAGCCCCGCCGATGCCTCAAGTCCGGCCGAAATGACAGCGCGCGAAACTGAAGAGACCGTGCGCCGTCTCCAGAAGGAACAGGAAAATCCGCAGATGATGGTGCCCGATGACATCGGCCCCATCGAAATCGCCCCAGACAGTGCCCCGCCGGTAAAATAGCTAGGCGGCGGTGGGGATCGCCTGTCCTGCGAAGTAACTTCCGGGCGGAAACGGGCGGACATTGTCGATGAACTGCGCCGTGCTGGCCGCCCAGGAGAAGTTCTCCGCATGTCGCCGGCAGGCCTCGGGCGAGGCCTTCAGCGCCTCGCGCACCGCGACCTCAAGATTCTCATGCAGGCAACCCACCGGCGCATCGCCGATCACATCGCGCGGTCCTGCCACTGGATAGGCCGCCACCGGCACGCCGCACGCCAACGCTTCGAGCAGCACGAGGCCGAAGGTGTCGGTGAGGCTGGGGAATACGAACACATCGGCGGCCGCATAAAGGCGGGCAAGTTCTTCGCCTTGCTTCAATCCGACAAACAGGACGCCGGGATACTTCTTCGCCAGCTGTTCCAACTGCGGACCATCACCCACCACCACTTTACTCTTCGGCTCGGGCAAGGCGAGGAAGGCTTCGATATTTTTTTCCACCGCCACGCGTCCGCAATAAAGCGCGATGGGCCGCGGCAGGTTCAGAAAGTTCTTATTGCCCCGATTTTCTTCCCACGGCCGGAACAGGTGGGTATCCACGCCCCGGCTCCAGCGTTTGAGATTGCTGAAGCCGTGTTTGGCCAGCTCGTCTTCCACCGTCTGGGTCGCCACCATCACGGCCGAGGAATGTTTGTGGAACCAGCGCAGGCCTTTGTAGGTCAGCGCCGCCGGAATGGGCGAACGCGCCGCCAGATATTCCGGGAACTTCGTATGGTAGGCGGTGGTGAAGGGAATCCCTCGGCGAACGCAGTACCTTCGTGCGGTCAGTCCGAGGGGGCCTTCTGTCGCGATATGCACGACACAAGGCCGTAAACTTTCAATGATGCGCGCCATTTTGCGGCCCGGCAGCAGCGCAAGGCGGATCTCGGGATAAGTCGGGCAGGGGATACTCGTGAACTGCTC
>CANJEU010000087.1 GCA_947473445.1 Fidelibacterota bacterium
CTTTCGTCGTCGAATCCGGCAGGATTGGGGTTTTCAAGAATGTCGAGGGCAAGCCGGTGAGGCTGGCGGTCCTCGAGAAAGGCTCAATGTTCGGTGAAATGGCCGCTATCACCGGCGAGCGAAGGACAGCAACAACCATCGCGCTCGAGCCTAGCGTTGTTTGCCGCATCTCGCGCTCGACCATGCAGCAGAAGATCGGGGCGTGTGATCCCTTCATCCGCGCGCTGCTGGCCATTCTGATCAACAATTTAAGCCGCGTGAACGAGCGCTATGCGACGACCGCCAAGGTCGCCGAAAAAATGCTGGCCGATCTGAAGGCGTCCACACGCGCCGATAAAGAAGCATCGCCGCACGCGACAACGCCTGCTAAAAGCGACGCTCAACCCACATAAGTTCGGCAGGCCATGCTTCTTGCGCTGCTCTCTCCCGCCAAACGGCTGGATTTCACGCCACCCCCAGCGTTTGCGAAAGCAACGCAACCGGGCCTATTGAAAGACACAGCACTTCTTGCGGCGCGCGGCAAAACGCTCATGCGCGCGGACCTGCGGCGCCTGATGGACATCAGCGCCAAATTGGCTGATCTCAATTTCGAACGCTTTCAAAGTTTTGACCCCAAGAATAAGGCCGACACAAAGCCGGCAATCTTCGCGTTCGCCGGCGACGTTTACATGGGCTTCAACGCGGCGACCTTGAAGGCGGCGGACATTTCGTTCGCGCAGAAACACGTTGCCATTCTTTCCGGACTTTATGGCGTGTTGCGTCCGCTCGATGCGATTCAGCCCTATCGTCTTGAGATGGGCACACAGCTAAAGACCGAACGCGGGGCGGATCTTTATGACTTCTGGCGCGAGAGTGTTGCGCCCTATCTCAACACGCTAGCCTCTGAGATGAAGGATCCGACCATCGTCAATCTCGCATCGGAGGAGTACTGGTCGGCCATCGATGAAAGCGCACTTCGCGCTCCGGTGATCCAACCGATGTTTAAAGAGATCAAAAGCGGAAAAGCCCAGATCGTCAGCTTTTTCGCCAAAAAAGCACGCGGGATGATGGCGCGTTTCATCGTCGAGCATCGTTTGACGAAACCCGAAGACCTGAAGGGGTTCGACACCGACGGGTATGCTTTCGATCAAAAGGCGTCGCACGCGTCGCAATGGGTTTTCAGCCGGAAGGCAAAATAGAATGCTTCCGCAAGATGAGCTGCACCGCCACCTCGGTATCCTGCGCCGTCGCGACAAACATATCGCCGGAGCCATAAAACTTGCAGGTCTTCCCGACGCGCGTGGAATGACGCCCGGGTTTGCCACCCTCATCCATATCATCGTCGATCAACAGGTCTCGACCGCCGCGGGCGCGGCGATCTGGGCCAAACTGAAGAAGGCCGCGGGTGGGCGGGTTACACCGCGCAGTCTGCTAGACCTTGGCGACAAGGGCCTGCGGGCGAATGGTATGAGCGGACCGAAGGCGCGTTACGCCCTTGGATTGGCAGAGGCGGTCGAGCGCGGCGAGCTAAACCTTCGCACGCTCGCCCGCGCGGGCGACGACGAGGTGCGCGCGACCCTTACAGCCTTTAAAGGTGTCGGGAACTGGACCGCCGACATTTACCTCATGTTTGGAATGGGCCGACCCGACGTGTGGCCGGTGGGCGACCTTGCCATCCAGCATGCGGTGAGGATTATGCATGCCCTCGATGAGCGTCCGGCAATCGATGCGCTTGAGGCCGTCGGGGCCCCTTGGCGCCCCTACCGGACCAGCGCGGCCATCTTCCTCTGGCACTACTTCGCCCACATGCGCCGAGCCGCGACCGCTTCCACGCGCTAATTGATTGAATTCGCGAGGAAAACAGGCCTTGCGTTTGAGGGTCCTGGCTCTATCCTCCCCTCCCGCCAGTCATCTGGCCCATATATTTAAATAGTCTCTGGGGGATAGTTCGTCGTGTCCGAGAACACTCAAGCCGCTACCGCTGCTTCGCCGCCTCCGGGCGTAGTGCCGATGTTTTATACCGAGCCGATGCCGGTCGCGGCCTCGCTTCAGCCGGACTGGAAAATTCGTCCGGAATTCGATTTCACGTTCGCGGCCCGTGCGAACACCGTGCCCCTGACGGCGCCCGAATTCATGATGGCCGCCCGTCACTATCCGATCATCTTCCTGGGCGACGTCGTACCGACCTGCGTGATGGGCTTCCAGCCCAACACCAACCTATTCGTGGATCGCGAAGGTCAATGGGAACGCGGTGTGTATATCCCCGCGTACGTTCGCCGCTATCCGTTCATCCTCCTTGGACAGCAGGGTGATGAAACACTGCGTTTAGGGATCGACCGCGCAGGCCGCTCCAGCAAACCCGATGCCCGCACCCTGTTCGAGGACGGCAAAGAAACGCCGATCATCAAACAGGCCGTCGAGCTGGGCGAGCAGTTCCACAACGCGCACATGTATACGCGCGACCTGTCCAACGCCCTGAAAGCAGCCGATGTCATCGAAGACTCGACGCTTCAGGCCGAAGTCGAACCGGGCAAGGTTGAGCCGATCGCCCAGTTTAAGCGCGTGAGCGAGGAGAAGTTCCGCCTGCTTCCCGAAGCGACCATCGTCGAGTGGTGGAAGAAAGGCTTCATGCATGCGGTTTATTTCCACCTGCAGTCCATGAACAACTGGGAACAGTTGATGATGCGCAACACGCGGGGCTGGACTCCGCCGAGCATCGCGATCCCGCCCCAGGCCTAGACAGACTCGGACTTTGCGACCAACCCGTAGGGGCTTAAGGCCCCATCGGCCGGTTGGACGTCTCCGCCAATAAACCAGCGCGCGACTTATGGTCCGCGCTGGTTTTCACTTCAGACCCCAGCGATAATGCGAGCCCTCGGACGGAGAGACTCGCCTTGGCGTTATCGCGCCCCATATTCTGGTTGTTTGTCACACTCTTAGCTGTGATCGGTGTGTGCACGCACGCCGAGGCCGGAAGCGTGTCTGGCCGGGCGGTTTCGCAAGAGGGCAAACCGGTGCCCAATGCCGTTATCGTCGCGGTGCCGACAAACGGTGGAATCACGCCAGCCAAGCCCGGTACCCGAGCCGTCATGATTCAGGAAGGCAAACAGTTCATGCCTTTCGTTTTGGCGGTGCAGGCCGGGACCATTGTCGATTTTCCCAATCACGACTCCTTCCGCCATCAGGTCTACTCGTTCTCCACCGCAAAGACTTTCGAGCTGAAGCTTTATGGCAGCAGTGAAGTCGGTAGCGTGCAGTTCGACAAACCCGGCGCGGTCCCGGTCGGCTGCAACATCCACGACAATATGTTGGCGTATGTCTTCGTCGCACCCGGACCGCACTTCGTCACGACGGGCGCGGAAGGTGCGGCGAGCCTCCAGGGATTGGCCGCCGGCGCGTATACGGTGTCGGCTTGGCACCCCGATCAACGCGGCGCAGCACCGGGGCAAGAGGTGAACGTCACGGCCGAAGGCACTGTCGAAGTGAAACTCGAATTGCATCTTCGCAACGCCCGCGGACAGCGCCGCCCCGGCGCGTTCGACGAAAAAGCCTACTAACGGCGGGGCTGCACGGTGTTCCGCAGTTTCCAGACCCGTCTTATCTTTTTCTCGTGGATCCTGTTCGCACTTGTGGAAGCCTTCACCTTCTTCCTGGTGCAAAACGCCATCCGCGACAATATCTTCGACCAGGCGCGCCAGCAGCTCATCGATACCAACGAGATTTTCAATCAGCGCGTTGCGGTTACCGCCAACACGTTGGCGGAAGGCGCCACGATCCTCGCCTCGGACTATGGGTTCCGCCAAGCGTTCTCGACCGACGACCGTCCGACGATACTCTCGGCCCTGCATAATCTCGGCCATCGGCTTCACGCCGACCGCTTTTTCCTTCTCACTCTCGACGGCAAGATCCTGGCTGATACCGGATCGGCCGTGGATGCGGCGGAAACCGGAGACATCGTCACGATCGGTTCGTCCGACGGGGTGTTTCCGTTCGGCGATATGATCGAGACCGCGGAAGAAGAAGAACGCGCTGCCGCCACGGCCGTGCTCGACAATCATCTGTACCGCTTGGTGGTCGTCCCCATCAAAGCACCGGTGCCTGTTGCCTGGATTGTCGTAGGGCTTGAGATCGGCGATGTGTTCGCAACCGAACTCCAGCGCACCACGACCATCCCGATCGAGATTACCTTTGCGTTCAAGAACAAGGCCGGCGCTTGGCAAGGCGCGGCCTCTACCCTCGCCCCTGAGCTGAAGAGCGAACTGATCACAGCCATCTCGCAGGAGAGCAGGTTCGAGGGGAATCCCGTGTCCGTGACCATGGGCGGGAGCGAGTATGTGACTCTCGTAGCCAGCCTTACGGCCCCGCGCGGCGCCGACGGGGTGGAAGCGATTCTCCAGTACTCACTGGACGTCGCGCTCACGCCGTACCAGCCGCTATTCCTCCTGCTTCTGATCGTGGCGGGCGCGGCGCTGATGCTGTCGCTCGCCGGGGCGACCTTTGTCGCCCGATCGATTGCAAGACCGATCCGCACGCTCGATATCGCCGCCCGGCGCATTCAGGCGGGCAGCTATAATGAGAAGGTCACCGTCGTCCATCGCGACGAGATTGGCCGACTGTCGGAAACCTTTAATCAAATGATGGAGGGGATCGCCGAGCGCGAAGCGCGTATCGCTTATCAGGCGCGCCACGATGCGCCCTCGGGTCTTCCCAATCGTGTTTCATTCGAAGGTCACGTCTCCGATCTGATCATCGCCCGCCACAACGCCAAGGGCGTCTTCAGCGTGCTTCTGCTTCAGCTCGGCCGCTTTTCAGAAATCAACAGCACCCTGGGCCACGATACCGGCGAACAACTCATCCGCAAGATGGGCAAAGCCCTGAAGCAAATCGTGCCCGAACCTAACGCGGTTGCGCGTCATGCCAACAACATGTTCGCGATGGTTCTGGACAACGACGACAATGCAGATGTTTCGCAAACGGTTGCGCGCATCCTGGCCATTTTCGACAATGCCATCAGTGTCGCGGGTTTCAATATCGACGTGACCGCGACAGTAGGCGAAGCCCGCTATCCCGAACACGGCACCACGGCGCGGACCTTGATGCAGCACGCCGATACGGCCATTTTCGAGGCCAAGCGCGTGGGACGCCCCTACTTCGCCTATGACTCCGAACTGGACCCGCATAAGCCCGAACGCCTGTCGATGATGAGCGAACTGCGCGCCGGTCTCGACGAGGGTCAGTTCCAGCTCTACTTCCAGCCGAAAGTGGATCTCTCGTCCGACACCATCAAGGCTGCCGAGGCACTGATCCGGTGGGTCCATCCCAAACGCGGCTTTATGGCGCCTGATTCCTTCATCCCGCTGGCTGAACAAACCGGCAATATCCAGAAGCTGACTGCCTGGGTCTTGGACGCGGCAGTGAAGCAGCTGCGCATGTGGGCCGACGACGGAATCGACATAAAAGTGGCGGTCAATCTTTCAGCCCGGGACCTTAGTAATCGTAACCTGCCCATCGAAGTTGCAAACCTTTTGGCCACCCACGGGGTCAGCGCCCGCAGCCTGATCCTCGAGATCACCGAAAGCGCGGTAATGCAGGATCCCGCGCATGCCCATGAAGTGATGAACCACCTCAATGAAATGAACGTGACCTTGTCGATCGACGACTATGGAACGGGCTATTCGTCCATGGCCTACCTGCGCAGCCTTCCCGTGCAGGAGATCAAGATCGACAAGTCCTTCGTCCTTAAACTGGCCAGTAGCCGCAGCGACGAGATCCTGGTGCGGTCGACCATCGACCTTGGGCACAATCTTGGCCTCAAAGTGACGGCCGAAGGGGTAGAGGATGCGGTATCGGTTGAGATTCTCAGGGCCTATGGATGCGAAACCGCACAGGGCTATTTTGTCAGCAAGCCGCTACCTGCGGCGGAGTTCACTAAGTTCTTTATGTCGTCGCGCTGGGCGCGCAAGCCACAGAACGTGGCCGTTCCCGTGAGCGATTAGCAAAGTCCGGGCGCTTCCGCCCGGGCCATAGGGGTGTTGTAAGGTTATGCGTCCAAGGGTCGCCATCCCCCTGCTGATGTTGGGCATTCTATCGGTTGGCCGCGCAGCGGCCGCCGATACTTCCGCGCTGCCGTCCTGGCTGGACCTTGACGTCAAAGCGATGGTCGAAGCCCGGCTTGCGCTGACGTCAGGCACCCAGAGCTGGGAGGAAGGCGGACTTGGCAAGGTGCGTTGGGGCTCATCCGATGGTAAGGCCGGGGTAATCGCCCGACCTGAAGGCGCCGTCGTACTTCAACCTCATTTTGGCTTCGACTGGTCGGGTTTCGTCCATTTGCAATCGACCAGCCAACAGCGCAGCGCTGTCGATGTCGTCGAGGCCTATCTCGCCTACCAGACACCTCCGGCGTCGCCGTTCGGTGTCCAGATCAAAGGCGGACTCTTCTTCCCTCACATTTCGGTGGAGAACACGGGTCTGGCTTGGACTAGCCCGTACACGATAACCTCCTCGGCGATCAACACGTGGATCGGTGAGGAGTTGCGGACGGTCGGCGGTGAAGCGACGGCGGAATGGCGCCCAGATGAAGCCTCCGCGTTGGGGCTGACGGCCGCCTTCCACTATTACAACGACCCAACGGGCACCTTGTTGGCATGGCGCGGCTGGACATTGTCGGACCGGGAAGCGGGCATTTTCGATCGGCTGCGCGTTCCGGCGGTGCGGATCATCCGGCCGGGCGCCCAACTCGATGAGCAGGCCCTGACCGAAGAGCCGTTTCACGAGATTGACGACAGGATTGGGTACTACGCCGGCGCTCATGCCGTGCACGACGCCTTTGGGCGGCTGCAGGTGCTGCGGTATGACAACCGCGCCGACGACCGCGATCTTGTCCACTCGCAGTGGGCTTGGCGTACGAAATTCTGGAGCGCCGGCTATACCTCACCGGCGTGGTTGGACTTTACCTTTCTGGCCCAGGCAATGGACGGCTCGACCACCGTCATCACGCGCCCGGCGCCGCGGGGCCCGTTCGTGGACACGCGGTTCTGGTCCGTCTTCGGATTGGTCAGCAAGGATTGGGCGCGGCACCGGGTCAGTTTGCGCCTTGAGCAATTCGGCGCGGATGATCGCGACACCTCGGCGGACGACAATAATGAACACGGTACGGGCATAACGGCGGCCTATGTCTTCCGCCCCACCGACCGCCAGCGCCTGACTTTCGAAATCCTGCATGTGGCCAGCGACAGGCCGGAGCGGGTCTACTTCGGTTTCTCGCGGAAGGCGCGGGAAACCGTGATACAGGCGAGCTATCGCTTTTTCTTTGGGAACGGCAGCTGAACACCATGACCAGCACGAATAGCCCCCTGCTCAATATCGTTGCGACCCTCGGACTGATCACCCTTACGGTTTACCTGCTCGTGGCGGGGGAACAGATCCTGCTGCCGCTCGTGCTGGCAATCCTATTCTCCTACCTGATCACCGCCCTAGGAGACCGCATCGAACGCATCCGCATCGGCCGGTGGTCCCCGCGTCCATGGCTCGGTTTGAGCGGCGCGATCCTCGCGGTGCTGCTAGTCCTGGCCCTAATCGTCCAATTGGTGGCGAGCAACATCAGCGCCGTCATCGAGGTTGCGCCGCAGTACCAAAAGCAGATGGAAGACATGTTCGCCTCGGGCTCGGCCTGGGCCGTCGGCCATCTAAACCTGAAGCAACCCATCACCCTGACGGCACTGCTAGAGGAAATTAACCTTCGGGCAGTCCTTGAGCGTC
>CANJEU010000088.1 GCA_947473445.1 Fidelibacterota bacterium
CACCGCCGAGAAGCTCACCCAACTTTGCCTAGATCGCATCGCGGCCTATGACCGCGCCGGCCCCAAGCTTCACGCGGTGATCTCGCTTAATCCCAAGGCGCTTGAGATCGCGCGCACTCTCGATGCCGAGCGCAAAGCCGGCAAAGTCCGCGGCCCGCTCCACGGCATACCGGTCATCTTCAAGGACAATATCGACACCGCCGATATGCCCACCACCGGCGGCTCAGTGTTGCTCGAAGGCAATATGTCGCCCGATGATGCGTTTCTGGTGAGAAAGTTGCGCGACGCTGGCGCAATCATTCTCGCGAAGGTGAACCTCGGTGAGTTCGCCAATGGCTATCAGAGTTCCATGGGCGGCCAGTCGCTCAATCCGCACGACCTTACGCGCATTCCCGGCGGCTCGTCGGGCGGCACAGGGGTCGGCATTGCCGCGGGCTACGCGCCGCTCGGCTATGGCACGGACACGGGCGGCTCGATCCGCGGCCCTTCGAACGTCAATGGTATCGTCGGTCTGAAACCGACCCATGGTCTCATCAGCCGCGACGGGATCATCCCGCTTGCCCTGTCGCTCGATACCGGCGGTCCCATGACACGCAGCGTCTACGACATCGCGGTGTCGCTGGGTATCACAGCTGGTGTTGATCCCGCCGACGACGCCACCAAGAAAAGCGCCGGCAAGTTCGAGAAGGACTACACGAAGTTCCTTGATGCGAACGCTCTCAAGGGCGCGCGCATCGGTGTCGCGCGCGATTTCACGGGCGCAGACCCTGACGTCGACTGGGCGTTCGAAGCCGCGCTGAAAGCCATGCAACGCGCGGGCGCAACGCTCATCGACGTGAAATATCCCACCTGGTTCCTGGATCAGACCGGCCCGACGGTGTTCACGCTCTACCCGGCCGAATTCGCCGTGCAAATCGGCGACTACCTCAAAACGACCGGTCCGAAGTATCCCAAGAACCTTTCCCAGCTTATCGAACGCGCCGAGGCGTATAACGATCTGCGGCCGACTGGCGAGGGGCCAAACCTATCGCGCTGGATCTACTTCAAAAACGTCGAAGCCAAAGCCGACAAGCTGACCGATCCGGGCTACATTGCACTCCGCGATTACTGGATGCCCATGAGCCGGGCGCTTGTGGAAGGCATGTTCGCCAAGGATAAGCTCGATACCATCGTCTATCCCACAGGCATGCGCCGCGTGGTGCAGATCGCGGGTCCGCAAAATCCGCCGCCCGCCGCCAGCCGCGTGCCGACGGGGATCGGCAATCTCACAGGCTTCCCCGACTTGATCGTCCCGGTCGGATTTACGACGGACGATTTGCCGGTGACGATCTCCTTCACCGGCACCGCCTTCACCGAGCCCAAGCTGCTCGCGTTGGGCTACGCCTATGAGCAAGCCACAAAGGCCATCCGCAGGCCGGTGAACACGCCGGCGCTCGCGGGCGCCACTATCGACGTTCCATCGAAATAATAGAGACAGAGGGGATCATGAAAAAACAAGTCAGCACCTTCGCGATCATGTGCGCTCTTGCCGGTGCGCTGATGATGTCGCCCGCGAACGCAAA
This sequence comes from Fidelibacterota bacterium, assembly GCA_947473445.1. Classification (GTDB taxonomy): domain Bacteria; phylum Pseudomonadota; class Alphaproteobacteria; order Rhodospirillales; family Rhodospirillaceae; genus SHVO01. The sequence continues at coordinate 1,563 of CANJEU010000088.1, forward strand.
GCAGGTGGAATTCGATCAGGCGAGCATTGCGGAACTGCAAGCGGCCATGGCCGCGGGCACACTCACGGCCGAGAAGCTCACCGAGCTGAGCCTCGCGCGCATCGAGGCCTTCGACCGAAAGGGCCCCAAGATCCATGCGGTGATTGCCCTTAATCCAAAGGCGCTCGAGATTGCCCGTGGTCTCGATGCCGAACGCAAGGCCGGTAAGGTGCGCGGGCCGATGCACGGCATCCCCGTCGTCTTGAAAGACAATTTCGACACCGTCGATATGCCGACCACCGGCGGCTCGGTCTTGCTCGACGGCAATATGGCGCCCGACGACGCCTTCATGGTGAAAAAGCTTCGTGACGGCGGGGCCATCATTTTGGCCAAAGTAAACCTTGGCGAATTCGCCAACGGTATGCAGAGCTCGAAAGGCGGGCAGACGTTGAACCCGCACGATCTCACCCGCACACCGTCAGGCTCATCCGGGGCAACCGGCGTTGCGGTCGCGGCGGGTTATGCACCCATCGGCCTTGGCACGGACACGGGCGGCTCTATCCGCGGACCCTCCAGCGTCAACGGTATCGTGGGACTCAAACCGACGCACGGCCTTGTCAGCCGCGACGGCATCATCCCGCTCGCCCTGTCGCTCGACACCGGCGGTCCTATGGCCCGCAGTGTCGCCGATCTTGCGGTTTCCCTGGGCGTGATGACCGGCGTGGACCCCGCCGATGACGCCACCAAAAAAAGCGCGGGCAAGTTCGAGAAGGACTACACAAAATATCTCAATGCCAACGGACTCAAGGGCGCACGCATTGGCGTCGCGCGCGACTATATGGGCGCTGATCCCGATGTGGATTGGGCAATGGAAGCGGCGATCAAGGCCATGCAGCGCGCCGGCGCGACCGTGGTCGATGTGCGGTTCCCGAAATGGTTCCTGGATTCTCACACCGCCATGGTCTGGTCGATTTATCCGCCCGAATTCGCGGTACAGATCGCCGACTATCTGAAGACCACAGGACCGAAGTATCCCAAGACGCTCGACCAGCTTATTGAACGTTCCAACGAATACACCAGCCTGGGACCGGACGGCGAAGGCACCAACCCCTATCGCTGGGCCTTCTTCTTGCAGGAAAAGAACAGCGGCGCGCTGACTGATCCTGGTTACATCGCCGCGCATGACTACGGGATGCCGATGGCGCAAGCGGTCGTCGGCGGCGCTTTCGCCAAGGATAAGCTCGACGCTATCGTCTATCCGACGACACCGCGGCGCCCCGAACGCATTGCCGATCCGCTCACCAGCTTTGCGACCGGTGTCTATCCGATGCCTGTCGCGAACCTGACCGGCTACCCTGATCTCATCCTCCCCATCGGTTTCACCACCGACGATCTGCCGGTCACCATCTCGTTCCTCGGCACGGCCTTCAGCGAACCTAAGCTGATCTCACTGGCCTATAGCCTCGAACAGGCGACCAAAGCGATCCGCCGTCCGGTGAATACGCCGGCGCTGGCGGGCGGCGCCATCGAAGTTCCCTCGAAGTAAAGGAGCGCACATGAAAAAGCAGGTCAGCATCCTCGCCGTCGCCGCCGCGCTCATGCTCGCGCAGCCGGCGCATGCCCGCCCGGTCGAGATGGATCAAACGACAATTCTGGAACTGCAGGCCGCGATGGCGGCCGGAACACTTACCGCCGAGAAATTGACGGAGATGTGCCTCGCGCGCATCGCCGCTTATGATCGGGCCGGTCCGAAGCTGCACGCGGTCATCGCTATGAATGCGAGGGCGCTCGAAATCGCGCGGCAACTCGATGCCGAACGCAAAGCCGGCAAGGTCCGCGGGCCTCTCCACGGCATTCCGGTCATCTTCAAGGACAATATTGATACCGTCGATATTGCAACCACCGGCGGCTCCGTTCTTCTCGAAGGCAATATGCCGCCTGACGATGCGCACCTTGTCAAACAACTGCGCGACGGCGGCGCCATTATCCTGGCGAAGGTAAACCTCGGCGAACTCGCCAACGGCTTCCAAAGTTCTATGGGCGGTCAGTCGCTCAATCCGCACGATCTAACCCGCACGCCGTCCGGCTCCTCGGGTGGCACCGGCGTCGGCATTGCCGCGGGCTACGCGCCGCTCGGCTATGGCACTGATACGGGCGGTTCCATCCGCGGTCCCTCGACCACCAACGGCATCGTCGGCCTGCGCCCGACCTACGGCCTGATCAGCCACGACGGCGTCATTCCGCTCTCGCTCAGTCTCGACATGGCCGGCCCGATGACCCGCAACGTCACGGACATTGCAGTATCACTCGGCGTCACGGCCGGCATTGATAAGGCCGACCCCACAACGCAAACGCAAAAAGGCAACGCACAGAAAGACTACACTAAGTTCTTGAATGCAAATGGCCTCAAGGGTGCGCGCATCGGACTCGCGCGCGACTATATGGGCGCGGACCCCGACGTCGACTGGGTCATTGAATCGGCCATCAAGACTATGGAAAAAGCAGGCGCCACCGTTGTCGAAGTGCGGTTGCCCAAATGGTACCTCGATACGGCGTCGACCATGCTTTGGTCGATCTATCCCCCCGAGTTCGCCGTGCAGATCGGCGACTACCTCAAAACGACAGGGCCGAAGTATCCCAAGAACCTCGACGGCATGATCGCGGCGGCTGAAAGCTACAACGATCTGCGCCCCACTGGCGAAGGTCCCAATCCGTTCCGCTGGAATTTCTTCAAAGTGGAAAAGGCGAGCGGCCTCATGACCGATCCCGGCTACATCGCCGCCCACGACTACGGCATGCCCATGGCCCGTGCGCTCATCAACGGCACGCTGCAGAAAGATAAGCTCGATGCCATTGTCTATCCCACAGGCAGAACGCGGCCTTCGACCATTGTCGGCTCGGCGGCGGTGTCGGGCGGCGGCGGGGTTTCGCCCTCGGTCACTGCGCCGCTCACCGGCTTCCCCGACCTCGTGGTCCCGGCGGGCTTCACTACCGACGATCTACCCGTGGGCATTTCGTTCCTCGGAACGGCCTACAGCGAGCCCAAGCTTCTCGCGCTCGGCTATGCGTTCGAGCAGGCCAGCAAAGCGATCCGGCGCCCGGTAAATACGCCAGCATTAGCCGGACACGCGATCGAAATTCCGGCGAAGTAGAAATGGAATGACGTGGGTGGCGCGGGGAGCAATCCCCGCGCCTTTTCATTTGGGCGCTGCCGCGCCGCGTGCTACCGGCAGATCCGAGCACGGCCCAGGTCGAAGTGGAAGTGATTCCGGTGCTCGGCGTTGTAGTTCGGGCCGAGTACGGCGTTGAAGTAACGGCAGGCTCCGCGATGCGCCTCGGCCAGGAAACGGCCTTTGGGGGTATCGGTACCCCAGTCGCGCAGCACCTGAACTGTCGTTCCGTCCGAGAGAACAAATCCGGCGATATCGATGGCGTTGGCGGTCGCATGCTGGCTGCGCCGGCCTTCCTTGCGGGCATTGATATTACGGCAGGCGTAGGTGCCCCAGTGATCGATCCGGGCGATCCCTGCACCCAGATGCGCGCGCGCGAGGGCCTCGAGATCCCGCTCATACCAATACAGCCCCGCAACAACCGCGCAGCGCGCCTCGAACACCTGGTTATAGGGTATCTGTGAGCGTTCGATTTTCACGCCCGACTCTAACCCGCAGCCATCCTTTACCGGCCGCTCATCCACCGGCGTGTACAACAGTTGCGAACGGGCAAGGGTCATCAGGCATTGGGGGCCGTCCATGGACAGGCTGTTGATGCGCAGGCGTGGGCTCCATCCCGGCGGCGCATCGAGGTTGAGCGCCGCCCATGGCAGGATGTTCGGCGGAATGCGGATCCAGGCGAAATGCAGGCCCAGCCATACGAGGAGGCCCAACGCTAAAATGGCGTTCAGGACGAAGGCGAGGGCCCTCATGTCGGCTGGGCGGGCATAGACGGCCTATAAGGCGGGTTTTGACCTGTGATTTAAAACCGGTCCGGTGGCAGGGTTGTTCCGGCACTCCCAATACGCGGAAACCCGCGTCCCTTCCTCGCGGTATGCCACTGGAAAGCGCAACGAATTCTCAAATGCGGCGTTATCAAGGCGGTACCGGTTCGTCGAATGTCCCGGTCAACCTGTTGATTAGGATTTGATGTGAGCAATCCCGTTCTTGCCGGCAAACGTATCGCCGTCATCGAAGACGAGCTGCCGATCGGCGCCATGCTGGAGATCATGCTCGATGAATTGGGCTGCGTTCATGCAGGTACAGCCCGGACCCTTACCGAAGCCATGTCGCTTGCGGAAACATTGAACCCTTGCGACGTCGATGCCGTGCTTCTCGACTACCGCCTTAAGGGCGAAGCCAGTGGACCGGCCTGCGAGCAGTTTAAAAGCCGCGGCATCCGCGTGATCGTGACGACAGGGATGGATGACCAGAGCCTCCCCGCGGCCATGCAGGGTTGTGCACAGATCCGCAAACCGTACGGCATCGATCTTCTGGAGCAGGGGCTTATGGATGCGCTGGATCGCGGGACGCCCGTTGCCGCGAACTGATCTGCCAGCACAGTTATCCACAGAAAAATCGTCAGAGTCTCCCGCACAGCGGGAACCAGCGAAAAAAACTATCGTTAGGACTATTGATTTCGGCGCGTTCCCCAGCGCATTTCCCCCCGCGCTTTCGCCGAAATTCCTGTGACTTCCAAAACCCTTTCGCCATGTGCGAAAGGGTTTTTTTCGCGTTACGGATGATTGGTGAGGCTGGCCGGAGTCATCACGCGCGTTGTCCATTGTTCGCGCTCGGAATACCAAGGGCGCTGGCGGTAGTGCGTCTCCCAATACTTCGCCAGATTGAAATCGAGCTGCGGGATACCCGCACGCGGTCCATACCCTGAAACCGAGAGCACCGATCCGTCCAGCCGATAGTCCAGCGCCGCGGCCGAGACCCAACCCCGATTGCCGCGCCATTCGACATCGCACCAAGCCCAGGCTTGAATGCAGCCGTGGATCGTCACTTTTAAATTCGGCGCAAGGCGCATCACGCCGGGAAAATCCTGACCAGGGCCGGCGTGCATCTGCGCACTCTGCGAGGTTGCGCCGTTAGCTGCAGCAAGGGCCGGGCCAGCCAGAGTGGCGGATACGAATAATGCGGCGAACAAAGCGACTGACTTTTGCATGACAAACCTCAAAACACGCCGCGGACAACGAAAAGATATGGAGAAGTGCGGCAGCAGAATGAGAACGTCGCCTGCGCCGATTCGTTGCGGTCTCGGCCTTCGAAAATTCGCGCTAAACCTCTGAAATTTCAACGCAATTTAGACCGAAACAAGGCAACCTTAAGGCACGCTTGCAGCAAGCCAGTGGCCATCGCGTGCGAAGCGTGCGTGCCGGAACATTGGCGCGCGCCGAGCGGTTAAACGCACGAGCCTTTTCACGTCCACTTTTTTCCACAAATGGAATTCCGCCATGCCCCGCCGCGATCAATACGGAACTCACGACGAGCACAACACCGCTTATAGAGAGCGCGGCGCGCGCGAAGAGTTCGCAGCTCCGCGCGCCGGTCACGGCCGTAAGGGACCCGACTACGGCAATGCCACCGAACGGACGGCGCGCACTAGCGCCGGCGGCGACGCGGAATTTCAAGGGCGCGATTACGAGCGTGAAAATTACGGCAGCGGTTATGGAAATCAGCGCAAAACGCGCGAAGTGCCGGCGGCGGGCCGTAAGGGCGAATGGATGCAGAGCAGCCGCGGCGGACGCGGAGAGCCAAAATGGCGCGGCCAGGAGGCGGGTGGCGGCATGGACGGTCTGGCCTCCGAACGGGCCTTCGGTAGCGACGCTGATCACCAGATGTCGGCCACCGATCATGACGTAGCTTATCAGCGGTGGCGGGACGCGGAACTCAACCGTCACGACGAAGACTATCGGGCCTGGCGGCGTCGACAGCAGGAGCGCCACGATCAGGATTATGCCCGGTGGAAGGCCACCGGCGGTCCCAACCGAGGCGGCCGATAAGCTACTTCTCGCGGGGCGCGAGAAACTTCCGGCCCGCCCGGACGTTATACCCACAATACCTGAACGCGTCTCTGCGGCGCGCTCCAACAATGGAGGCTGTCATGAACAAGCCATTCGATCCGCCGGCCGATATGTCCACCCCCCCCCAAAGACCCCGAAGAGCTGACCGCCACGGACGTGCGCCAGGGGGC
>CANJEU010000089.1 GCA_947473445.1 Fidelibacterota bacterium
CGCCTGCGGATTATCGGCGGTGTCTGGCGCGGGCGCACCATCGAAGCGCCTTTGGGCGATGCGATCCGCCCCACATCCGACCGCGTGCGCGAATCTCTTTTCAATCGTCTCATGCACGGGGCGGCGGGCAGCGGATTCGTGCTGCGCGATGCGCGTGTCGCCGATGTCTTTGCCGGCACCGGGGCGATGGGTCTTGAAGCGCTGTCGCGCGGCGCGGCCCATGTGACCTTCATCGAACGCGACACGGCCGCCCTCGCCCTCCTACGGCGCAATGTCGCAACGGTGGGCGCGGAAGACCGCATCAGCATCACATCCGCCGATGCGACGGTTCTGCCGCGCGCGGCGGTGGCGCACGACCTCGCTTTGCTCGATCCACCTTACGGCCAGGGCCTCGCCGAACCGGCCATGGCAAGCCTTTCGCGCCAGGGCTGGCTCGCGCCGGGCGCGCTTGTGTCGCTGGAGATGGCCGCCGGCGATGCCGTGCCGGAGGTCGCCGGCTTCAAATTGCTCGACCGCCGCGATGCCGGGCGCATCGCGATCGTGCTTTATCAGCACCTCGAAGCGTGAAATCACCTTTGAGATCGTTTCTTGAGGGCAAAATTATATCTGATATAATTTTTGCATGAGCAACAGGGGCCTTTCCGCGGGGATGACGGTTCATGTCATTCAGCGCGGCAACAACAAGGCGCGCATTTTCGAATCCGCCCGTGACAGCGCGCTATACCTCGAATGGCTCGGCGAAGCGGCCGCGACCTACGGTCTTGCGGTGCACGCCTATGTGCTGATGACCAACCACATACACCTGCTGTGCTCGCTGGCGAACAAGAACAGCCTCGCCCGCACGATGCAGTCGCTCGGCATCCGCTACACGCGCTATTTCAACGCCGCGCAGACGCGCACCGGCACACTATGGGAAGGCCGCTTCCGCTCCTGCGTCATCGACAGCGATGCATATTTCATCGGCTGTTCGCGTTACATCGAGATGAACCCGGTGCGCGCCGGCCTCGCGGCATCGCCCGATGTGTATCGCTGGTCGAGCTATAAGGCCAACGCCCTGGGGCGTGCCGACGCCCTTCTCACGCGGCATGAGACGTACCTGCGCCTCGGGTCAGATGACGAGGCCCGCCGGAGCGCTTACCGCGCCGTATTCGACGAATCCTCGCTTGCGCTTGATGAGCGCCTGCGCGCCGCCACCAACCGCGGCATCGGCCTTGATGAGGTCGATCATATCCGCAAAGTCGGGCGGCCGCGAAAAGCGGCCTAGCGTCTCTCGGGAATAATTCTTTCCGGAATGATATCGGCGAGCGGATCGCGCGTCTCTTCTTCCTCGATCGGCGCGTCGTCTTGCAAGCCCGGCGGCAGTTCTGCTTCTGCTGCGGCCTCGGCTTCGATCTTGGCCCGGTCCTCGTCGCTCAGATTGTGCTGGTAGACCTTGCCGACGACCGTGTGGACGTAATCGTGGCTTGGATGTTCCTCCGGGTGAGGCGCTGCCATCCAGTCCCATTCTTCATTATGTCCGAGAGTCGGCGTGTGTGGCAGCCGCAGCGCCTTCAGGAGATCGGTGCGTGACACGATGTGATCGCCCTGCATCGCGAACCGGTCGACGTCGGTGATGATGACGCCCAGACCTGTGGCTTCCTCAGCGATGGCTTTGGCGTGACGCTCCATGACCTGGTAGGCGACCTTATCGGAATCGAGGTCGGAGAAACCGCGTTCCTTCTCGAAGTATTCGGTGAACGGACCGGCGAGCCGGGTCAGACAATTGACCGAAACAATCATATCCGCCTCTTTCAGATGCGGAATGAGCGGCGGGGGCGCGGGCTGATGCGGCCCCGGCGGGCGGCGTTCCTTCATCGCCTTGAACACGCCGGTCACGTCGCCGGTCAGGAGCTTCACGTTGAAATGTTTTTTCACCTCGCGCACGACCTGCGGCATGTGGAAGATATCCACGAGGATCACCCGCTCGAACCGTTCACTGAGTTGTTTCAGCGGCACCTCGAGCAGTAGGCCGGAGCCGAGCACGACGCAGAGTCTTTGCTGCGGACAAAGGTCGGCCGCTTTGGTGATGAAATTCTTGCAGTTGCGCTGATGTTCGGCCCAGGCGGCCTCGCAGCGGCGCGCGCGGAATTCGAGAGCGATGAGGCGTTTGAGATAACCGAACTTGCGCGTCCTTTCGGGCGCGAAGGTCGTTATGTAGCGAATGAATTCCCCGATCATCGCGTAGTCCTTCCCCCGTCGCCCATCATCGGCGCCCGAACAAGCGCTCGATGTCTTTGAGCTTCAGCTCCACGTAGGTCGGCCGTCCATGATTGCACTGACCGGCGTGGGGTGTGATTTCCATCTGCCGGAGCAGCGCATTCATTTCCGTGCCGTTCAGACGCCGCCCCGCGCGGATGGCGCTGTGGCAGGCGAGCGTGCCGCACACATCGCCGAGTTTATCCTTGAGGGTCAGCGCTTCGTCGACCGAGGCCAGATCGTCGGCGAGATCGCGGATCAGGCTCTGTACATCGGTTTCCCCGAGCAGCGAGGGAACTTCGCGCACGACGATCGCGCCGGCGCCGAACGCCTCGACGACGAGACCAAGCTCGGCGAGTTCGGCGGCGCGCGCGCTGATGCGCGTCGCGCCGGTCTCGTCCAGCTCGACGACTTCGGGGATGAGGAGCATCTGACGCGTGATGCCGCCGCTGGCGAGCGCGCTTTTCATGCGTTCATAAACCAAGCGCTCGTGCGCGGCGTGTTGATCGACAATGACGATCCCATCGGCCGTCTGGGCGACAATATAGGTCTCGTGCACCTGCGCGCGCGCAACCCCCAGCGGATGGGATTGATAGTCCGCCTCGACGATCTGTATGGGCGTGGCGTCGGGCGCGGAGGGCGAGAGGGCAAAGAGCGAGGGCGGTTCGCTTTCGGCTAGGCCGCTGGAATCCTCGCTGGGATAAGGCGCCTGCATGGCGTAGGCGAAATTGCCGGCGCTGTGGGTCATGTGAGGCCGGCCCGCGAACGCGCGGCCGTCACCCGGACGGAACGCGCCGAGCGCGGCGCCGGCAACGGTGGTCGAGGCCTTATGGCCGGCTTCGGCGAGCGCGTGTTTGAGCGCGCCGACCATCATGCCCCGCACGAGCCCCGCATCGCGGAACCGCACCTCGGCCTTGGCGGGGTGCACGTTCACATCGACGTCGCGCTGGGGCAGTTCAAGGAAGAGGACCACATAAGGGTGGCGGTTCGAGGCGAGAAAATCTTGATACGCGCCGCGCACCGCGCCGGTCAGCAGCCGATCGCGCACCGGCCGTCCGTTCACGAACAGGTACTGGGCAAGGGCATTGCCGCGATTGAAGGTGGGCACCCCGATGTAACCGTAAAGCTTGATGCCTTCACGTTCGGCCGCGACGGGCACCGCATTCGCGCCAAACTCCTTGCCGAGCACGGCGGCAATCCGCTCGAGGTGGAGGTCGAACAGATCCCCCTGCAGGTGTCCGGCGGGAAGATTGAGCCGCTGTTTACCATCTGCGGTAAGGGTGAAGGCAACCTCGGGGTTCGCCATGGCCAAGCGCTCGATGGCGTCGACCGCATAGCTGAGTTCGGTCGAGGACGCTTTCAGGAATTTGAGGCGCGCGGGCGTGGCGTAAAAGATATCGCGCACTTCAACGCGGGTGCCGCGCGGATGAGGCGCCGGTACGGGACCATCCTTGCGCCCACCGGCGACGACCACATACCAGCCTGAGTCGGTGCCCGCGGTGCGGCTGGTGACGGTGAGGCGCGCCACCGAGCCAATGGCTGGCAGCGCTTCGCCGCGGAAGCCGAGGTAGTTGATATCGAGCAAATCGTCGCTGGGCAGCTTCGAGGTCGCATGGCGGTCGACGGCGACGATGAGTTCCTGCGGTGTCATGCCGCAGCCATTGTCGGTCACGACGATGAGCGAACGGCCGCCGTCGTTCAGAACGATGTCGACACGGCTGGCCCCGGCGTCGATGGAGTTTTCGACCAGTTCCTTGAGCGCGGACGCCGGCCGCTCAACCACTTCGCCGGCGGCGATCTGGTTGACGAGATTGGGCGGCAGGAGCCGAATGGTCACGAGGTCGCCTTCAACGGTTTCGCCTTCACAGTTGCGCCTTCACCTGTAAATAGGCAAGCGCGAGGCCGGCGGTGGAACTGTCGCGCGATTGCAAAATTCCTTCGGCGGCCGCGGGGCCTTTTTCGGTCAGCGCCGGCATCAGGCTCTTGGCGAGCTCCTTGCCCAACTCGACGCCCCACTGATCGAAGGAATTCACGCCCCAGATCAACCCTTGAACGAAGACCTTATGTTCGTACAAGGCGATGAGCATGCCAAGCACATAGGGGCTGATTTCGTCCAAAAGCAGGGTGTTTGAAGGCCGGTTGCCGGTAAATTCGCGGTGCGGACGCAGGGCCTCGGGCGTGGCCGTAAGATCGGCGGCGGCGCGGCCCTTCATCAAGGCCTCGGTCTGGGCAAGGGCGTTGGCCATCAGCAGATCCCGGCTTGGGCCGGCGCCATCGGCACCCTTCAGCGCGATGATGAAGTCGCACGGGATCAAGCGCGGGCTTTGGTGAAGAAGCTGGAAGAACGAGTGCTGACTGTCCGAGCCGCCGCCGCCGAAGATGATCGGGCCGGTCTTCGTTTCGACGGGGGCGCCATCCTTTGTCACGCCCTTGCCGTTGCTCTCCATATCGAGCTGCTGAAGATGGAACGGAAACAGCTTGAGCCGGTGATCGTAAGGCATGACCGCAACGGCAGGCGCGTCAAAGAAGTCGGTGTACCAAACGCCGATGAGCGCAAGAATGACCGGCAGGTTCGCGCCAAGAGATGTCGTTTCGAAATGCCGGTCCATGGCCTCGGCGCCGGCCAGCAACTGATCGAACGTGTCATAGCCGCAGGCAAGGATGACCGAGAGGCCGATGGCCGACCAGATCGAGTAGCGCCCGCCGACCCAATCCCACATGGGGAACACGGCATCGGCGTGAATGCCGAATTTCTGCGCCGCTTCGACATTCGTGGAAACGGCGGCGAAGTGTTTTGCGACCGCGCCTTCCCCCAATCGTGCCGTGAGCCAGGCGCGCGCCGCACTAGCATTTGCGGTGGTTTCGGCGGTGGTGAAGGTTTTCGAGCAGATGACGAACAGCGTTTCGCCGGGCTCGATATGGGCGAGAACCTCGTCGAGCTGCGCGCGGTCGGGATTGGAGACGAAGGCGACGGACAACCCAGGATTCTGGAAATCCTTTAGCGCGTCGGCCACGAACATCGGACCGAGGTGCGAACCGCCGATGCCGATGTTGACGATATGGCGGATGACTTTTCCGGTCGCGCCTTTCCACTGGCCGGACCGCACCGCATCGCTGAATGTTTTGAGACGCGCGCGAGTCGCGCGGACGTCGGGCATGACATCGACGCCGTCGACCATCATCGCGCGCTCTTCACGGTTGCGCAGCGCGACGTGAAGCACCGCGCGGTTCTCGGTCGTATTGATGCGTTCGCCGGCGAACATGGCCGCCCTACCCTCTTCGACGCCGCGCACGCGCGCGAGCTCGGCAAGGAGGCCAAGGGTCTCTGGCATGATCCGATTTTTGGAATAGTCGGCGCGAATGGGGCCGAACGAAAACGACAGACGCGCAAACCGGTCGGGGTCGGCCGCGAACAGGTCGCGCAGATGCAGACCGCTGAGCGCCGCGGCGTGGGTCTGAAGCGCCTGCCAGGCGGGTAGCGTGGTCAGGGGGGATGAACTCATCGAGCGGTGACCCAGGTTCAGGAGGCGTTGGTTTCGGTCGTTCGGGCGGCACCATATCAACCCTAGCCGGGCGTGCCAAACCTCGCGAGCAGGAATCGTGTAATATCAATCGCTTAGGAATTTTGCGCGCTGATACAAATCGGCGTTTCACCCGGGCAGGTCGCCTGGGGCAGACTATGCACCCGCCGTCACGCCTTCCGCGTGACTATATTGCATCGCAATATTTCTGACGTTGCGATGCGGTATAAATATGGAATTCTTACAACAGTGGGGAGCCCCTCGTGAACGCAAGCACACGCATCGTCGCCATTGCCCTTGGCTTTCTGGGCGCCGCTCATACGGCGCACGCGGCCGAGATCACCCGGCATGGCGCGCCGAACGCCCTTATCCATCAATCCGTCGTCATTCCCGCCGGCAGCGAGACCTTGCTGCTGTCTGGCATGGTGCCAACGCCCATCGCCGAAGGTAAGACCGACAGCTTCGCGGCTTTCGGCAATACCAAGACCCAGACCATCGCGGTGATGGAGCGCATCAAGGCCGCCCTGAAGGACCGCGGCTATGCCATGAGCGATGTGGTGAAGCTGACCGTGTTCCTGGTCGGCGACCCGGCGCTTGGCGGCAAGATGGATTTCGCGGGCATGAACGAAGCGTACAAAATGTATTTCGGTTCGGCCGACAATAAGAACCTCGTTACACGTTCGACCATTCAGGTCGCGGCCCTGGCTGCCCCTTATTACCTGGTCGAGATCGAAGCCACCGCAGCCAAGGCGCCTAAGTAAACGCAAAGGCGCCGCGCGTTTCGGCCCTTTGCCCCAATATGGGGATATCGGGCATGACGATCACGCGACGCCAATTGATACGCCGACTGGGGGCCGCCGGCGGAACGGCGGCGGCCTACAGCGCCATGAGCACGCTGGGGTTTTTCCCGCGCGAGGCCAAGGCGTTCGCGTCTCTCCCCAAGGATGCCGGAAGAGGGGCGCGCGTTGCGATCCTCGGCGCCGGCATTGCCGGCCTCACGAGCGCCTACGAGCTGGAACGCGCGGGCTTTGCCGTCACTGTCCTTGAAGCACGCGACCGTCTCGGCGGCCGCTCATGGACCGTCAAAAACGGCAGTAAGATCGAGATGATCGGCGAGGACACACAAGTGTGTTCGTTCTCGGAGAATGTCTATTTCAACGCGGGGCCGGCCCGCATTCCCAGCCATCACGAAACACTTCTCGGCTACTGCCGCAAACTCGGCGTGCCGTTGGAAGTCGAGGTAAACTCGTCGCGCAGCGCCTTCGTCGTCGACGACAATGGCAAAGCGATCCAGATGCGCGCCGCGGTGAACGATACGCGCGGGCACATCTCGGAACTGCTGGCCAAAGCCGTAAACCAGGGCGGCCTTGATGCGACGCTCAGCCACGAGGACAAAGAAAAGCTGCTGCCCTTCCTGAAAGGCTACGGCGACCTGACCGAGGACTTCATCTATGCGGGCAGCGACCGGTCCGGTTACGCGACCGCGCCGGGCGCCTTCAACACCGTGGGCCGTGCGAAGCCGCCGGTCCCGCTCGCCGAACTTCTGGCCAATCAGCGCATCTCGAGCGCCCTGTTCGACGAAACCATCACCATGCAGGCGACGATGTTCCAGCCCATCGGCGGCATGCAGGAAATCGCCGAAGGCTTCGGGCGCGCCATCGCCTCACCCATTCATCGCGGCGCCGAAGTGCGTGAAATTCGCACGAAGGGCGAGGTTGTCTCGGTCGCGTGGCGCAACACCGCCACCGGACAGATGAATACGCTGGAGGCCGACTATGTGCTGTGTACGGTTCCGCTGACGGTACTGTCGAAGATCGACAGCAATTTCTCCAAGCCCGTGAAACAGGCGATCGCCGCCACGCGCTACGCCTCATCGAACAAGGTTGCTTTCGAGAGCGAGAGATTC
>CANJEU010000090.1 GCA_947473445.1 Fidelibacterota bacterium
AGGGCGACTTCAAGCGTCGGGACTTTGGCGTTGTCGTCCTTATTGAAGTTGGCGAACCGGTGCTGGCCGCCGCCGGTGAAGAACGTTTCATACGGGCTCGCGGAGTAGGTGCGTTGCATGGCGGCATCGAGCATCGCCTGCAGCGAGCGGTCGCGACTGGTCTGCAGATGATTGACGGCCCAGACGCTGAGGGGATCGCCGACCTCACGCGCGCGGGCGGCGAGGTCTTTCTGGGTCAGGCCCGCGTATTTGCCGTGGAGCTCAGCCACGATGTTGAGATAGGTGGCGGTCGTGCGCAGTTTAGCCGTCGAACCAAGGATGAGCTTGCCGCCATTGTTGAGGTTGAACGGCTTGTCGAGACTGTCGGCATGGACACGAACGGTATGGTGCTCCTGGCCGCGCTCGTAGAGCACGACGCTGTAGGCGACCTTCGCCGGATCGTTTTCGGCGCTGAGGAGATTGTGCCCCACCATGCCGAGGCTTTTGACCGTCTCGCGGTCGCCCATTTTTTGCAGGACGCGGACGACATCGCGCTGGGCCTGGCGATCGATGGTCGACTGGACCGTGAGATCCATACGGTCGAGGCTATACATGCCGGGCACACGCAACGTGGCAAGCAGTTCGGTGCGCACGAGGTCGGCGGCTTTACGTTCGGTGAAGGAGACCGGCAGCGGGGCCGGCGGTGTTTTGCTGAACGTGAGCCTGGTGGCGCGCGCCGCGGCGAACAGTTTCGCGTCTATGACGCCGGCGGTTTTCAGCGCGCCGAGGTAGCGGTTGGTGAGATCTCCAAGGGCCGCATGATCCGCCCCGAGATAGTACGCCGGCCGGCGCTGCGCGAGCAGAAGGCTGAGGACCTGCTTGTAAATTTGAGCTTTGCGTTCAAGCGCGGCGGGCGTTCCGGCGTGGCCGGCAAGCACCTTATTAGCGTCATTGAAATCGGTACCGAACCAAGCAGCGAGACCGTCGGCGATGCCGATAATTTCGCCGTACCCCGGACGCGAGCCGAGGGGCGTTGAATTCAGGTACGTGACGAGAATGCGTTGACGCGCCGCCTTTGTGTCGGGGCCATCCATATAGGCGCGCATGCTGGCGGTCAGCATTTGCTTGATCTTTTCGTCGGCGCTGCCGGTACGGCCGCCGGGCGAGTGGCGGAACTTTTCGATCTGGGTGGCAAGCGTGCTGGCGCCGCCGCGGACCGGAACAACCTCGGTCAGGCCTGGAACGCGAGCGATGGCCGCCATGGCGAACCGATCCCACGACACGGCGGGATTGCGACGCGAGAAGTTCTGATCGAGCAAGTCGCGGTCTTCGATGAAGAGCAACGTGTTTGTCATCAGCGACGGCACGGCCTTGAATTCAGGATAGACCCACTGCGGGAATGACTTCGCGTAGATCGGATCGCCGGCGCGATCGATCACCTTCAATCCGGCTTGGTTCTTTTCGCGGTAGACCGCATAGCCGCCGTCGGCGACGAAAGCGCGCATCTGCTCGGAGGGTGCGGCTTGCTGCTCGACAGTGAAGCCCTTGGCGGTCAGGCGTTCAACATACGACGGGATGTTGGTGTAGCCGAGACGGTCATCGTAAGGGCCGCTCGCGGGAAACTGTGCATCGGCGGTCGCGCCTGGCTGTACGGCGAAGGCCATGCTCTGCGCCCAGCTGGTCAGGAGCTTGGCTTGCAGCCACGACGCGCGCGATTCGAACAGCACGATGCCTGTTCCGGCAATCAGGACTCCCAACAGTCCCCATTGGAGATATCGGCGAGTTCTGACCGGCGCCCGAGACAACATGATGAAAGCGGTTCCAGCTTCGCGCAAAACTCCTGCGCACGAGGCTCGCACGCATTGGAGGTGAGGCGCGGGGTGTATTCCTGTGGAAAGACGCTATCTGGTGCTTATTTGTTCCGGTATGCGCGTAATTCGGGCGCATGGTGTTATTCCGGCAACGCCTTGCGGCGATTATGCAAAGCGGCCGCAACCAAGACTGGCGGCGCTGCGTTCTATCGCGTTCGTTATTGGATTAGAGCTCTGCCCACTGGCGGAGCAGATTGTGATAAATACCGGTCAGCGAGATCACGGACGGGTCGGTGGGCTTCCCCGCGCCCAGCCTTTGAATGGCGACATCCATATCGTAGAGCAATGCCCGCTGGGTGTTGTCGCGGATCATGCTCTGCAGCCAGAAGAAGGACGACACGCGGCACCCGCGCGTGACCGGGGTTACGTGGTGAAGACTTGTCGCGGGATAGACGATCATGTGGCCCGCCGGCAACTTCACGTTCTTCGTGCCGTAGGTGTCTTCGACCACAAGCTCGCCGCCGTCGTAATCCTCGGGGGCCGTCAAAAATAGCGTGCAGGAAAGATCAGTGCGGATGCGCTGCCCGTTCGGTAATACGCGAACGGCATTGTCGATATGTGTGCCGAAGGTCTGACCGCCTTCATAACGATTGAACATCGGCGGCATGACATGCAGCGGCAGGGCGGCCGACATGAAAAGCTTGCTCGCGCCAAGGGCGGCATTGATGAGCGCGCCGATGTCCCGACCCGCCGCGCTGCCCGGAGGAAGCTGAAGATTGTTTTTGACGTGCGCGCCCTGATGCCCGGCTGTCACGCGGCCATCGATCCACTCGGCGGCGTCGAGCGTCTTGCGGGCCTGGGCCACCTGCTCGGCGGAGAGAACGTCGGGAATTGCAAAAAGCATAGGAGGCATCCAATAGGGATCCGGGCTTCGATAATAACGAGAATGATTCGCAGGTGTAGGGGGATTCGTACGAAGACGCGCGAAAACTAAAAACCGGCGAGGGAGAAATCCCATCGCCGGTTTGAAGGCCGTGCGCCGTTTCGGACGCAAGCTAGAAGTCGAACATCTCGCCCAGGAATGATTCCTTCTTTTTATAGTAGGGCTTCTGTCCATAGCCGTAGTGATGGCCGTGCTGCGGCGGTGGCTGCTGCGGATACGGCTGTGCCGGTTAGGTATTGCCGCCGGCAAAGAATCGGACCGCTTCCTCGGCCGCCCGAATGAGGGCGCGGGCCTTATTATTGCTCTCCTGGAATTCGGCTTCGGGATCGCTATCGGCAACGACGCCGCCGCCGGCCTGAATGACGATTTCGCCGTCCTTCACAAGCGCGGTGCGCAGGGCGATGCAGGTGTCCATCTCGCCATTGACCGACAGATAACCGATGGCGCCGCCATAGAAGCCGCGGCGCTCGCTTTCGAGTTCATCGATAATTTCCATCGCCCGGATTTTCGGTGCGCCCGAGACGGTGCCGGCGGGGAAGCCGGCCATCAGGGCGTCCATCGCGTCATACTGAGGGGCGAGGTCGCCTTCGACATTGGACACGATGTGCATCACGTGGCTGTAGCGCTCGATGACCATCTGCTCGGTGACACGAACGCTGCCGCTTTTGCACACGCGGCCCACATCGTTGCGTCCGAGATCGAGCAGCATGAGGTGCTCGGCCAGTTCTTTGGGATCATCGAGGAGTTCGGCGGCGAGCGCGTCGTCCTCGGCTTTGGTCTTGCCGCGCGGACGCGTGCCGGCGATGGGGCGGATGGTCACCACGCCGTCGCGCAAACGGACGAGAATCTCCGGGCTCGAACCGACAATGGCGAAGCCATCAAGATTGAGATGGAAAAGGAATGGCGAGGGGTTGGTCCGCCGGAGCGAGCGATAGAGCGCGAACGACGGCAGCGCGAAGGGCAGACGGAAGCGTTGCGACGGTACGACTTGGAAGATGTCGCCGGCGCGAATGTATTCCTTCGCGCGCTCGACCATGCGGTGATAACCATCGCGGCCAACGTTCGAGACGGGCGTCTCGGGCCGCGGCGCGGAACTGGGGATCGTGTGAGGCACCGCGGCGCTGAGCCGGGCCACGATGTTATGAATGCGCTTGGTGGCGATGTCGTAGGCCAGATCGGCGGTCATATCCGCTTTTGGATAAACCGGGACGACGACGGTCATGACGTCATCGACATTGTCGAAAATCACCGTCACCGTCGGGCGCATGAACATCCCATCAGGAATGCCAAGCGTATCGGGATTTTTGTTCGGGATGCTTTCGGCCAGGCGAACCGTGTCGTAACCCATGTAGCCCATGAGGCCCGCGGAATTGGGCGGCAAGTGGGATGGGAGCTCGATGCGCGAGTCCTGGAGCAGGGCGCGTAGGGAGCCCAGCGCGGGCAGGCTCTCCGGCGCATAGCGAAGAGTGCCCTCGCGCACGTCGCGGCAGATCTCGGCGGCGGCGCCGTTGCAGCGCCAGACGACGTCGGGGTCGAGCGCGATGAAAGAATATCGACCGCGGGTATTGCCGCCCTGGACCGATTCCAGAAGCGCGGTGAACCGGCGCTCCTGCCCAAGCTTGAGCATCACCGAGACGGGCGTATCGATGTCGGCCGGAAGTTCGGTCCATACGACCTGCGACCGCCCGGCCGCGTAGGACTCATTAAACGAAGAACGGCCGGGAGAGATATCCATCATCGCGTCTTTCGAATGGCAAGGCGGCGAGGGTCTACGCGCGTATTGGCGTTAGGGAAGTGGCTTGTCTGGCCAAACACTCACCCATCACCCTGGGCGAACGCCCAGGGTCCAGGGCTGGGAAGCTGGTCTGATGCGGCAATCGCCGCTGTCTCGGCACGGATCGAACTTCGAAACCCTGGATCCTGGGGACAAGCCCCAGGATGACATCGGAATTGGATCGCGATTTTCGTTCATATCTGATCGCCCGCGTCCTAGCGCGCGGTCTTGACCATCTGATCGACGATGACCTGGTTCACTTCAACCGGATAGCGCTTGGAAAAATCGGCGCCCATTTGTTCCATCATGTCGTTGGTCACGGCGTTGCGCAGCTCGGCATTGAGCTGATTGCGCGCAACGGCCAGCGGGCCGACGGGTTGAGGAGTAACGGTGTCCTTCAAACGCACGATGACGATGCCCTCTGTGGCCTCGGCGGTGAATACTTCGCCCGGTTTGGCGGTGAAGAGTTTGTCGAGCATTTGCGCGCTAAGGCGTCCGGTGTCGACCATATGGAGAGTGTCGACGGGACGGCCGGCGCGCGTGATCGGACCAATGAAGCCATAAGTGACTTTGCCGTCTTTGGTTTCAAGCGAGGACAGCGCCGTGGATGCGCCGACTTCAGCGGCGAGTGTGTCGGCGAGCTTGCGCGCTTCGGCCATGGCTTTATCGCGCTGCCAGATCGCGACCAACTGGCCGCGCACTTCCTCGAGCGGTTTAGGCGCGGCGGCCGTGATGCCTTCGACCTTTACGACGTAGTAGCCGTCGCGGTCCGGAAGATCCTTCAGGCCGCTGTCGCCGTTGGCGGGCAGGCTGAAGGCGGCTGTCAGTAGGTTATTGCGGTCGATGAGACCCTGCACGTCGGCGC
This sequence comes from Fidelibacterota bacterium, assembly GCA_947473445.1. Classification (GTDB taxonomy): domain Bacteria; phylum Pseudomonadota; class Alphaproteobacteria; order Rhodospirillales; family Rhodospirillaceae; genus SHVO01. Next base: position 5,373 of record CANJEU010000090.1, read on the forward strand.
CCTTGGGGTCGCGGCCAGACTGATCGACAGATTCTATTTGAATGGCGGTGATGCCGAGATTGGCGGCGATCTCGTTCACCGGTGTGCCGGCGGCAAGGCCGTCCTGCACGTCGGTTGAAGCCTTGAAGACGACGTCCAGGCCGCGGTCTTCGGATAGAATTTTGCGGATATCGGTCTTGGCTTCTTCGAACGGCGTCGTCTGACCTGCCGTCGCAGCGGTGGAGGTAAACAAATGCCCACCCAGATCGCTTTGGATGGGCTGGCTGATTTCGTTGACCGGTAGATCATACGCGGGGCCCATGCTTTTACCGACGATTGTGTCGCGCGCATGTTCGCCGAGATCGATCGGCGCGCCGAGGTTGGCCTTGGCCGCCAGCGCGGCAAGGGTGTCACCCGGAGCGGCGAGGGCGCGGATCTTGTCGGCCTCTTCCTTGCTGTCGAAGACGAGCTGCGAAACGCTGCGGACTTCGGGTTTCTGGAAACGCGTCGGGTTGCTGTCGTAGTAGGTCTTCACTTCTTCTTCGCTGAAGGACTCAGGCTTGACCAGTTCGGCGGCTTTGAGCTGGAGAATGGACAGCTTGCGATACTCAGGGTTCATGAAGCTCGCCGCGCTCTGGTCGTAGATCGTCTTGAGATCGGCGTCGGTGGGCTTGTCGGCCGTCACGAGCGCTTTGGTGGCAACGAGCAGCGTATCGGCGCTGCGGCCTTCGTTGCGGTAGGTGAATAAACTGTCGGTGAGGAATCCGGGGCCATATCCGCCCATGGCGACGGGGCGCAGGATTGACGCACGGCGAATGTCGGCGCGAAGCAGGTCGAGGAACTGTGACTCCGTAAAGCCTTCCTGGGTAAGGAACGCATTAAATTCGATCTGGCTGAAGGTGCCGGTGGTGTCCTTGAAGCGATCGAATTCGCGGATGAACGTGCGCAGCTGGTCGTCGCTGACGACAACGCCGAGGTCCTGCGCGGCGTTTTCCATCAAGCTGGTGCGCGTCATCTCCTGGACCATGGAGTCCATGACGGAGCGGCGCAGCATTTCGCTGTCCGGCAGCTGACCGGCGACCTGTTGCTTGAAGGTGGCGTAGCGGCGATCGTAGTCGCGCTGGAACTCGATGACGTTCACTTCGCGCTCGCCGACCTTGAGGGCGATGTTGGGATCAAGCGAGCCGGTGCCGAGGAAATCCCCGATGCCGAAGACACCGAAGCTAACGATCAGGGCTCCCATCAGAATTTTGACGAGGATGCTGTTCTTAACCGCATCGCGCATCTTGTCGAACATAGCTGGCCTATCTCAATAAAAAGGGGAGCCGCGGACCCGCGGCGGAATTGGGCGCATCATAAGTTGAGGGCAAGGACGCGGCAAGCGCGCCGCAAAAGCAAATTTATCAATAATCATGTACAGTTAGAGAGATTGCGCCGCCTATCGCTTCGCGGTACCAACCTTCGAAACGGAGGCTTTTCATGACTTATCTGATCGCGGGAAACTGGAAGATGAACGGGACCCCGGCCTCGGCCGAGGCACTTGCCGCCGAGCTGATCGCGCGGGTGCGCGATGCGGGCGCGTCGGGTCCGGCAATTGCCTTGTGTCCGCCCGCGCCCCTGATTCCAGCGGTTCTTGGTGTCACCAAAGACACCGGCGTTGCGGTCGGCGGGCAGGATTGTCATGCGAAGGAAAAGGGCGCCCATACCGGCGACATCAGCGCCGTTTTGCTGGCCGACCTGGGGTGCACCTATGTGATCGTGGGACACTCGGAACGCCGCGCCGATCATGGCGAGACCGACGCGGCCGTGAAAGCAAAGGCGGAGGCCGCGCTCAAGGCCGGTCTGACGCCGATCATTTGCGTTGGGGAAACCGAAGCGCAGCGCGAAAAAGGCGAGACCGCCCAAGTCATTGCGCGCCAGGTGGAAGGTTCAGTCCCGCCGGGGGCGAACGCGCAGAACACCGTGATCGCCTATGAGCCGGTGTGGGCGATCGGAACCGGAAAGACCGCAACAACGGCCGATATCGCGGCGGTTCACAAGCAGATCGCCGAATTGTTCGCCGCGCGCCATGGCAACGCGGCACAGTTGAAAATCCTATACGGCGGTTCTGTTAAATCATCGAACGCCAAGGAAATACTAGCGACCGCGAACGTCCGCGGCGCGCTTGTGGGCGGCGCCAGTCTTGATGCGACCGAGTTCTGGCGCATCATCGAGAGCTGCCCCCAATAGGCGAAGGCCACCCGCAGAGTAATGCGGGGAGCTCGCAGGCCGTATTGTTTCAGTAGG
>CANJEU010000091.1 GCA_947473445.1 Fidelibacterota bacterium
AAGCCAAATGCAGCGTCGGCTTAGCCGCCGTGCGCGGCGGCGTCCGAGAAGACGAGGGTGTGGGTGGCCATCATGCGAATCACGCCTTCGGTGATATGCTTGGATGACAGCGTCACGCCGCCGATATTCTCGATATCGCCTTTGATGCGCAGTTCGCCGTCCTTCTTGCCTTTGAACTGTGCACGCCATTCGGGCAGGCGGACCTTGGAGTAGAGCTCCCAGCATTCCATAACTTCGAGGCCCAGGACCTCGCCTTTGGCCGACATCGCCAGGGCGTAGTACACGGTATCGTCCTTGCCGAGCACATGATCGACGAAGAACCAGTCGCCGGTGGACACCCGCCAGGCGCGCACCTTGCGGTCGCGCAATTCAATCCCGCTGAATTCGCGAATATCGCGCATCTGCTTGTCGGTCAGCAGGCGGAAGTCCTCGGTGAAGGTGGCGTTTTTCGGAAACAGAAGCGCCATCGCCTGTTCGGCGGTCAGATACTGCGCGCCCGCGACCGCCGGCTGAACAATGGCGGCGGCGGCGACGATGGCGGCGGGGTAGAGAAGAAACGTGCTGCGCATGGTTTCAATCTATCACGGGAGAACCCGGACCCTCATCACTATCCTGTTAGTTCCCGGCCTGCTGGTTCCGGGGCCTCGATTTCGAGAGCCAATGGACGAAGAACGCCCCGATCGAGGCGAGACCGATGATCCAATGCACAAGCGACGCCCAAGCCCGCCACTCCTCATCAATCATATAGATGTAGTAGAGGGCGTAGCCGGTCACGGTCAGGATGATAAAAAGCGCGGCTACCGTGCCGCCCGACCATCGCCGCCAGTTGGCGTTCCAGCCGCGCAGGATGTGAACCCCCCACAACAGGCCCAGGATGCCGATGGCGAAGAATGAAAAGCCGGCATGGAGGATTTTCCACACAGGTTCAAGCGGGTGGGTCTGCGGGCCAAAGCGGCCTTCCGTCGTCATGAAGTAGTGCGTGATGAGCCACAAAACGCCCGTGAACCATGTGGCGAAACTAATGCCGTAAACCCACCAGCGGCGGCCCCGCGCCAGTTTAAGCGGGCCGCGCTCCACTCTCTCGCTCATCGCCCCGAAATCCCCTGCTTTAGTCCTGGGCCGCCCCAACCGTTATCCACCCGGCGCCAGCTTCATAGAGATAGGCGATTGCGCCGAATTGGCCAAGGATTGCTTCGGCCTCGGACCCCGCCGCGAGCACGACTTTTGTCAGCGCATCCGCCGTCAGGGCGTCGCGCGCCGCGACCGCGACAAAACTATCGGCGCCGATACTCCGGCCGCTTTTTCCGTGCACATACGGGCCCACGCGCCTGTCGCCGGAGGGCTTCAAATGCTCGCGGCCGCTGCTGCACGCCAGCGCGCCGTCCTCGATCTCCACCACCGGCACCTCGTCCATCGCGATGGCCGAGCGCAAGTGGATGGGTTCGGTCCGGGGCCCCGCGACCCGCAGATCGCCGCCTGCATTGACCACCGCCTGGATGCCCGGCGCGAGGCCCATGGCAGCGATGGCTTGATCGATCGCATAGCCTTTGGCGATGCCGCCGAGATCGATCCAGAGGGGGCTTGCGAAACGGACGCGGTTTTCGCCCTCAAGGATGACGTCCCGCCAGGAGGCGTCCGGGTCCGGTTCCGGCGCGCCCGGGGGTCGCGGCAGAAAATCCCACGCCACGAGGCGGCCGGCGGTGGTGATGTCAAACAGCCCATCGCTCGCCTCGGATACCTTCTGAGCGAACCGCAGAACGGCGAAGGTGTGGGCATCGACCGTAACGGACGCGGCCGCGGCGTTGCGGTTCAGACGGCTCACGTCGCTCGCGGCTTCATGGAAGCTCATCAGCCGGTGCACTTCGGCGATCGCAGCGAACCCCTTGTCGATGGTCGCATGCGCCCCATCCACATCCGACATCTCAGCGCGGATATCGACCCGCGTGCCGAGCAGGGGACGGGCGCGGATCATTCGTCGAGCTTGGCGTCGTCGATGGTCCGCGCACGCTGCGTGGCCTTTTGCTCGTCGCGTTTTTTCTCGGCTTTTGTGCGCCCGAACTTGGCGCGGTTGGTCGCCGCTTCCGCCTCGGCCTCGTCGCGGCCCTTGCGTTTGCGCGCGATCCGCAGATTGACGACGTCACCCATCGGTCGCCTCAGTGCGCGGCCGGCAGCAGCACGACAAATCTCGCGCCGCGGATCGTGCCGTCGTCGCCGATGATGTTCTCGGCATAGATCTGCCCGCGGTGGCCCTCGACGATTGTTTTGGAAATCGAAAGGCCAAGGCCCGAGTGGGTGCCGAATTTCTCGCCCTCGGGACGTTCTGAGTAGAAGCGGCTGAAGATTGTCGCTTCCTTGCCCGCAGGAATTCCGGGGCCTTGGTCCTCGACCGTGACGATCACGTAGCGGCCCTGGCGTCCGGCCCACACCGAGATTACGCCCCGGGGCGGACTAAAGGAGACGGCATTGCCGATGAGGTTGCGGAAGACCTGACCAATACGAGTCTCAAGGCCGAACACGACCAGCTCCGGCGCGCCTTTCTGCGCCGTATCCTCGACCACCTGCACGCGCGGCGCTTCGGGATTGTCGGTGGCGTTTTGAACTTCCGCCAGCGCCTCCACCAGCGGCTTGATCTTCATCGGCGCCATTTCGCCGCGCGACATCTCGGCGTCGAGACGCGACGCGTCGGAAATTTCCGAGATCAAACGGTCAAGGCGCGTAACGTCGTCCATGATGATGGACATAAGCCGCTTCTGCTGCTCGGGATCTTTCACCCGGCCGACGGTCTCAACGGCGCTGCGCAGCGAGGTGAGGGGGTTCTTGATTTCGTGCGCGACATCGGCGGCAAAATGTTCGGTGGCGTCCATACGCCGCCACAGGGATTCCGTCATATCGCGCAGGGCTTCGGACAGTTCGCCGATCTCGTCATTCCGTTTGGAAAGATCGGGGATCGTGTGCTGGCGGTTCTTCGAATCGCGCACCCGCTTGGCCGATATGGCGAGCTGACGGACGGGGCGGGCGATCGTACCTGCAAGGAACAACGAGGTCAGCACCGTCAGCGCGAGCACCCAGGCGAACATCCCCAGGATCGAGCCGCGCACGGCGAACATGCGCTTGTCGACATTGCTGCCGTCGCGCGAGACCAGAAGCGCGCCGACGATCTGTTTGTAGAACTGCACGGGAACGGCGACGGACAGCACCTTCTGGCCGTCGTTGCGCAGGCGCACGGAGTTGCCCGCTTCACCGGCCTGCAACGCGGCCATGACCTCCTTGTAGTCGGGTGCGTTGGGGCGCGCCTGATCGTTATAGGGCTCAAGCGTTCGATCGACCGTCAGACGGCCGATCGTGGCATCATAGACCTTGTGCACGACGCGCAGCACCGTGCTGCTCTCCATGGGCGGCAGATCCTGGACTTGAACTTCGCCGCCCGGGCCCTGCAGCAGGCGCGAGTCGGCCAGAAGTTTACCGTCCCGGTCGAACAGTTGCGCCCGCAGGCGCGCCAAGGAAGCCTGACGCCGCAGCAGCTGGCGGGCCGGATCGGGATCGATCACGCGCATCGCGCCTTCCGGGGTGAAGAGCGGGATGGCGTCGTTGTCGGCGATCACGACCGCGCCTTCGCCGATGGATGCGGCGATCAATTCGCCCTGTGTCCGCAAGGCGTCGAGTTCGGCGGCGATCAGCGTGTCTTCGTACTGGTCAAGGAACAGGAGCCCGAGGACGAGCAGGACCGGGGCCGCCAGATTGACGGCCAGGATGCGCAAGGTCAGCGGCGAGAACAACCGGCGCAGAGGTCCGCGCGCCCCGGCCGCTTCCGTGGCCGCGGTCTCGGACTTCATGCGTAGATCGTCCAGGCGAATATCGCCGTCCGCGTTCACGGCTAGCACTTCCTTGTGTCGTGGACCGGTGTCGTGAACCGGCGGCGGCCCCCGCGCTTACTCGAGCGAGGCGGCCGTCGTGCCGTTGGTTTCGTTATATTTGTAGCCGACGCCGTACAAGGTTTCGATATGGGCGAAATCCTTGTCCACTTCGCGGAATTTCTTGCGCAGGCGTTTGATGTGGCTGTCGATGGTGCGGTCGTCGACATAGATATGTTCGCCGTAAGCCGCATCGATCAACTGATCGCGGCTCTTCACGTGACCCGGCCGCTGTGCAAGCGCCTGGATGATCAGGAACTCGGTGACGGTGAGGTTCACGGCCGCGCCTTTCCACAGGCACATGTGTTGCGCGGGATCGAGCACAAGCTCGCCGCGCTTGAGCGATGTCGCCGAGACACCCGGGCCGTCCATCTGCTTTTGCGCTTCGAGGCGGCGGAAAATCGCGCGCACGCGTTCGATCAGCAGGCGTTGCGAGAACGGCTTCTTAATATAATCGTCCGCGCCCATGCGCAGGCCCAGAAGCTCGTCGACCTCGTCGTCCTTGGACGTGAGGAAGATGACGGGCATAGCGGTCTTTTCGCGCAATTTCTGCAAAAGTTCGATGCCGTCCATCCGCGGCATCTTGATGTCGAGGATGGCGAGGTCGGGCATTTCCGCTGTCATGCCGCGCAAGGCATCCGCGCCGTCCCTGTACTGCGTTACGCCGAAGCCTTCGGCCTCCAGGACCATGGAAACGGATGTCAGAATGTTGCGATCGTCGTCAACGAGAGCGATTCGATAAGCCACGTAACCTCACTTTCCGGAAAGGGGAGCGTATGTCGTAACGCGCGTGGTGCCCCCCAAGTTCTCACCCGAGTGATAACACGCGGGTAATATGGCGAAAATATCGCGCAGGTATGTCTTCATAGCGGCCTTTACACCCATTAGGACGCGGAATTCGGCTAGGGACGCAGCCCTAGGCGGGCCAATTCCGCCTTTGCGGCGAGATATTCGGTATGCCGGGTCATGCCCGTGGCCAAGGCGGCCTGAAAGAGCTTAGTCGCCTGGCGGGCATCTTTCGACAAAAGAGCCGCCTGACCCAGGAAATAATAAGCCTCGCAGGCCCGGCCCTTGGCCTCGCCCGCATCCTTGGCCGCGGCCATCAGAAGCTGGTCGCCCGAGAGGCGTCCGAGGAAATAATGCAGAAGCGGCGCGGGCCAGCTATCGGCGGTGAGGGTGTCGGCCGTCGTCTTTAAGACATCGGTCGCCTTATGCCCGGCCCGGGCTTCGGCGACGAACCGCCAGACGGTCAGTTCGGCGGGGGCATCGGGAAGGGTCATGGCGATGGAGAGGTCTTTGGTCGCGCCTTCGAAATCCCCCTTCATCATCCGCACGTAGCCGCGGTTGGCCAGCGGCTGGGCGGCATCAGAGACCCGCTCGAGGATCGCGGTAAAGTCGGCTTCGGCGGCGTCGAAATCGCCGGTGTATTGCCTGGCGATGGCGCGCGCCATCAACGCGTCGGTATCGTTCGGGCGCCGGCGCAGCACAGCGGTGAAGTCTTGGACGGCGCCTTCAGGATTGCCGCTTTGGAGGCGGGCATTGCCGCGCAGGAACGTGGCGGATAGATCGCCCGGCCGTGCGTCCATGAGGATCGTGAAGTCGGCGACGGCCGCGCCATATCCGCCGCTCTGAAGTTCTGCAACGCCCCGGCTTTCAAGGGCGGCCATATCTTTGGGATCGAGGCGCAGCGCGCGGGTGAAATCGGCGATGGCCTCCTCATAATTCTGCAGCTGCCCATGCGCCGTGCCGCGTCCGCGCAGGGCGGCGGTGTTGGAACTGTCGACGGCAAGGGCCGCGGTGTAGGAGATAATAGCCTCATCACCCTTGCCGGCGCGCAGGCGCGCCGCGCCCAGCAATGTATGGGCTTCGGCGTCCTTCGGATCGAGCGCGACGGCTTGCTCTAACTCAGCGATGGCCTTCTGCGCGTCGCCCCGCTCGAGGAAGTAGTTGCCGCGGACCTTGAAGGGACCGGCATCCTTGGGATTGAACCGGCGCGCTTCTCCAAGGTCGGCGATGCCGGCCTCCATGCGGCCGCGCTTCATGCGGACCGCGCCGCGGCGGGTGAAGGCCTCTCCTGTCACGGTGCTTTTGCCCAGCGGATCGGCCGCGATGGCCGCGCTATAATCCGCCTCGGCTTGGGCGAGGTCGCCGGTCTGTTCCTTCAACTTGCCGCGGCCCAGCCGGGCGATGGGGTCTTGCGGCGTCAGCGCGAGCGCCGAATCGAAATCAGCAACGGCTTTTCCGGTGTCGCCGGCGGCGACGTAGGCCTGCGCGCGGGTGATGAGGGCCAGGGAACGCGTGTCGGCCGTGAGGCCGGAATTGCGCAGGGCTTCGGTGCAGTTGGCGATACGCTCGACAGTGTCCGACTTTGCCGCGAAGCAAGCGAGAGTCCGGTCCTGGGCATTGGCGGGGGCGCAGGCGGGCAAGCAAAGACCCAGCACAACTCCTACCGCGAGCGCGCTCACTCTGCGTGCGTTGGACATACCACCCTTACTCGTTCAGCGCCCACTTCTGTGGACGCACCTTCCTGACCCAGTTGTGGGGCAGAATCATGGCCGTGTTGGAGCCCCGATTGTTTCGATTTTAGTGGGCTTCGGCCCAGTTATGACCGGTGCCGACGTCCACGGTCAACGGGACGTCGAGATGCGCGGCCTCTTCCATGATCCTTTTGATCACGGGTTTGGCGGAGTCGAGCTCTCCGTCAGGCACCTCGAACACCAGTTCGTCGTGCACCTGCAAAAGCATGTCGGTTTCGAGTCCCGCGTTACGAAGGGCCTGCGGAAGCCGGATCATGGCGCGCTTGATGATGTCCGCCGCGCCGCCCTGAATCGGCGCATTGATGGCCGCGCGTTCGGCAAAGCCACGCATATTGGGATTCTTATCGTTGATCCCCGGGGTGAAAATCTTACGGCCGAACAGGGTGGTCACGAAGCCCTCGCGCCGCGCGCTGGCTTTGGTGATTTCCATATACGTCCGGATTTCGGGGAATTTGGCGAAATAGGCGTCGATATAGGTCTGCGCCTCGCCGCGCGGGATGCCGAGCTGGCGGGCCAAACCGAAGCCCGAGATTCCGTAGATGATGCCGAAGTTGATGGCCTTGGCGCTCCGGCGGACCATGGGGTCCATGCCTTCGACCGGCACGTTGAACATTTCCGACGCCGTGGCCGCGTGAATGTCCTCGCCGTTTTTAAACGCGAGCTTCAAGCGCTTGACGTCCGCGACGTGGGCCACCAGCCTCAATTCGATCTGACTGTAGTCGGCCGACAATAGGGTACGCCCCTTCGGCGCAACGAACGCCTGGCGGATTTTGCGGCCGTCTTCGGTGCGGATCGGGATGTTTTGCAGATTGGGATCGACCGACGACAACCGCCCGGTAGAGGCAATCGTTTGGGCGAAACATGTGTGGACGCGCTTGGTGGTGGGATTGATCACCTTTGCCAATGCGTCGGTATAGGTGCTTTTCAGTTTCGAAAGCTGGCGCCAGTCGAGCACGCGGGCGGGAAGGTCGTGCCCCTGCGCCGCCAATTCTTCCAGCACCTCGGCGTCAGTGCCGTAGGCGCCGGTCTTGGCGCTTTTCTTGCCGCCCGGAAGGCTCATGCGTTCGAAAAGGATCTCGCCGAGTTGTTTGGGCGAGGCGATGTTGAACGGACCGCCGGCGAGCTCGTGAATTTGAATCTCGAGGTCCGCCATGCGTTTGGCGAAATCCTTCG
>CANJEU010000092.1 GCA_947473445.1 Fidelibacterota bacterium
CGCTGGTGGAAGTCGAAGAGGTGAAGAAGTAGCTATATTCCTCCCCCTTTCAGCGGACGGAATAAAGATCAGGGGATAATTTTCGCGGGGGCTACGAACGGAGAGACACTCGCCATGCCCACCGACCATAAAGAACACGTCGTCTGCCCGGCCTGTCAGAAGATCAACCGCGTGGCCCCTGACCGCCTTGGCGCGCAACCCAAGTGCGGCTCCTGCGGCGTTCAGCTCTTCCAGAACAAACCCGTCGATGTCGATACCGCCGGCTTCGAACGGCATACCAGCGCGAATACCATTCCGGTGCTGGTCGATGTATGGGCCCCCTGGTGCGGGCCGTGCCGCTCCATGGGCCCGATGTACGAACGCGCCGCGCGCGAGCTCGAGCCCGGCGTGCGGCTCATTAAACTCAATATGGACAATGCCCAGCAGATCGCCGCCCGCTACGCCATCCAGGCGGTGCCGACCCTGATGCTGCTCAAGGCCGGCAAGCTCATTGCCCAGGAACCCGGTGCGCGCGATAGTCAGGGCATTGTCGCTTGGACGCGTCAGAAGCTCGGGTCGGTGCATCAATGATCACGCGTGTCGCACTCATGACGGTTATCATGGCCGCCCCCGCGCTGGCCGCCGAAACCGTTACCATCTCCACGGCCGATTGCCGCCGTCTCGTCGCCCATGCACCCGCCGCCGATGTCACTTACAAAGGCGGCGTGGATGTGCGCGTCAAACCGGTCGCGCCGGCTGATCTTCCCGGTGGCGCTACCATCGACCTACCCGAATTTATCGAAATTCCTATCACCGTCGATACCGCCCAGCGCCTCGGCCGCGGTGAGCCCGGCAATATTCTTGGCTCCCGGCGGGGTCTCGAAGGCAAGGCGGCCCTCGGCACGCTCACTGTGAAAGGCAACGATCTCTTCTGGAACGGTAAGCAGATCCAAAGCCAGGATGAGATATTTATGGCCGAATCCTGCCGCTCCAGTCTGCGCGCCCGTGGAATCGTGCTGCCCGAAGCGAAACCGCAAGCGCCCAAGTAGCGTTCCATTTGACCGTCATCGGGCGCCGCGATGACAATATAGCCAAGTGGTTAGGCCTGGCTTGATTGCTAAAATGCCCCCCATCCCCTATGGTCCGGGCGCTCCCCTGGACTAAGGAAATCTTATGCGTCTCTCGCGCTTTTTCGCCCCGACTCTCAAGGAAAACCCCACCGAGGCGCAGGTCGTCTCCCACCGCCTGATGCTGCGGGCCGGGATGATCCGCCAGCATACGGCGGGCATCTATAATTGGCTCCCGCTGGGCACGCGCGTCCTGCAGAACGTCGCGCGCATCATCCGCGAGGAGCAAGATGCCGCGGGCGCGCAGGAAATCATCATGCCGACCATACAGTCGGCCGATCTGTGGCGCGAAAGCGGCCGCTACGACGACTACGGCGCCGAGATGTTGCGCATCAAGGACCGCCACGAGCGCGACATGCTCTATGGCCCCACTCATGAAGAGGTCGTCACCGACATCTTCCGCAACAACGTCAAAAGCTACCGCGACCTTCCGACCAACCTTTACCAGATCAATTGGAAGTTCCGCGATGAAGTCCGGCCGCGTTTCGGCCTGATGCGCGGGCGCGAGTTCCTGATGAAGGACGCCTACTCGTTCGACATCGACTACGCCAGCGCCCGCCACAGCTACAATCAGATGTTCGTCGCCTACTTGCGCACCTTCGCGCGTATGGGCCTGCGCGCCATTCCCATGGTGGCCGAGTCAGGCCCTATCGGCGGCGACCTGAGCCATGAATTCATCGTGCTCGCCGATACCGGCGAAAGCGCGGTTTATTGCCATAAGGCCTACCTCGATAAACCGATCCCCGAGAACGTCGACTACGGCGCCGACCTCACCTCGATCGTCCAGGATTGGACGAGCCTCTACTCCGCCACCGACGAAAAACACGACGCTGGGAAGGCCGCCGAGCTTGGCGCCGATCTCATCTCCGCCCGCGGCATCGAAGTGGGGCAGACATTTTATCTCGGCAAGAAATACTCAACGCCCCTGGGCGCGAAGGTTGTCGGTGCGGACGGCAATTCGGTCGACGTCGAAATGGGATGCTACGGCATCGGCGTCTCGCGCTGTGTCGCCGCCATCATCGAAGCAAGCCACGACGAAAACGGCATCGTATGGCCCGATAGCGTGGCGCCGTTCCATGTCGGCATCATCAATCTCAAAGTCGGCGATACCGCCTGCGATGAAGCGTGCGAGAAACTCCATCGCGCCCTTGGCCTGCAGGGATACGATGCCCTGTACGACGACCGCGACGAACGCGCCGGCGTGAAATTCGCCGATATGGACCTCATCGGCATCCCCTGGCAGATCGTCGTCGGCCCGAAAGGCATCGCCAAGGGCATCGTCGAGCTGAAGCGCCGCGCCACCGGCCTCAAGGAAGAGATCACCCCCGAAGGCGCCCTCGCGAAACTCGGGGCCACGATCTGAAAATGAGCGGCGCGCTATCGATCCGCCCATTGACCGTCATCCCCGGACTTGTTCCGGGGATCCTGGGTCGCTGGGCGCGGTCCATGCGGCGCGCTCCGTACGCGCCGCATTCCGCGGCGCCTCAAGACCCTCGATCCTGGACATTCGCCCAGGATGACGAAGTCTGCACGGATCTCTCGCAATGATGTTCGGTGCCTTCGAGCGAATGATCGCAGCCCGTTACTTGCGCTCCCGCCGCAAGGAAGGCTTCGTCTCCGTGATCGCCGGCTTCTCATTCATCGGGATCGCTCTTGGCGTGGCCACGCTTATCATCGTCATGGCGGTGATGAACGGATTCCGGCAGGACCTGTTCTCGCGCATCCTTGGCGTCAACGGCCACATCGACGTGACCAGCCTCAGCCGTTCGATTACCGACTACGACGACAAGGTCAATCGCATCAAACAGATCCCCGGCGTCACGTCGGTCTCGCCCATCATTCTGGGGCAGGTGATGGCCACCGCGAATGGCTATAACTCCGGCGCCCTCGTGCGCGGCGTTCCCGGCATCGATATCTTCAACAAGCCTTGGATTTCCGACCACATCGTCGAAGGATCGCTCTCGCCGGTCATCGACAACAAATCCATTGCGATTGGCACGCGCATGGCGGCCCACTTCGGTATCGACGCCGCAAAGGAACTCACGCTCATTTCGCCCAATGGAAACGTGACCGCCTTCGGCACGGTCCCGCGCACGGCGACCTATCCCGTCGGCGCAATTTTCAATGTCGGTATGAGTGACTTCGACAGTTCGGTCATCTTCATGCCGCTGCCTATGGCGCAGCTCTATTTCAAATATCCCGACTCCGTGACGAACCTTGAAATCCATGTCGCCGATCCAGATCGAGCGCGCATGATCGCCGAGCAGGTGAAGGACATCATGGGGCAGGGGCATCGCGTGCTGTCGTGGGAACAGACCAACGAGGCTTTCTTTAACGCCCTTCAGGTCGAGCGGAATGTCATGTTCCTCATCCTGACCATCATCATCATCGTCGCGGCCTTTAACATCATCTCGGGCCTCATTATGCTGGTGAAGGACAAGGGCAGCGATATCGCGATCTTGCGCACCATGGGCGCCTCCAGCGGCATGATCATGCGCATCTTCTTCATGACCGGCGCCAGCGTCGGCGTTATCGGCACGCTGCTTGGTTTCCTACTCGGGCTTCTCGTTTGCGAGAATATCGACGCCATCCGCCGCGGCATCGAAAAGCTTCTGGGCTCGCAGTTATTTTCTCCCGAAATCTACTACCTCACGCAAATGCCTGCCCAAATGCAGTGGAGCGAAACGCTTTCAGTGCTTGCGATGGCAATTGGCCTGTCCTTCCTCGCGACGCTTTATCCGTCTTGGCGCGCGGCCAAAACCGATCCGGTCGAGGCGCTGCGGTATGAGTAGCGCCATGAGCGAGTATGCAATCGAGCTGCGGGACGTCGAACGCACCTACCGTCAGGGCGAACACGAACTGCATGTTCTGCGTGGCGTTCAGCTGCAGATCAAACGCGGCGAAGTCGTCGCGCTCGTCGGTCCCTCGGGGGCCGGAAAATCCACGCTTCTGCACGTCGCGGGCCTACTCGAACTGCCCGATCGCGGCCAGGTCTTCATCGATGGCCACGCGTGCAATGACCTTTCCGACGAACGCCGCACCGAGATGCGCCGGGCGCGCCTCGGCTTTGTCTATCAGTTCCATCATCTTCTGCCCGAGTTCTCCGCCGAGGAAAACATAATCGTCCCGCAGATGATCGCCGGGGTTGACCGCAAAGCCGCGTCCGTCCGCGCCATGGAACTGCTCACCTCTCTTGGTCTCGGCGCCCGTGCCGACCATCGGCCCGGCAAGCTCTCGGGCGGCGAGCAACAACGCGTCGCCATCGCCCGTGCCCTGGCCAACCGGCCGGCCCTTCTGATCGCCGACGAGCCGACCGGCAACCTCGATCCCGAGACCTCCGACGGGGTCTTCGCCCAGTTGGTCAGTCTGTCTAAAAAGCATGGCCTTGCCGCGCTGATCGCCACCCACAATCCCGCGCTCGCAGCCCGCATGGACCGTACGGTCCGTCTCGAACAGGGCGTCCTGACCACCGTCGGCTAGGCGCAACGCCTATAGGTCGGCCCCTAGCCGACAGGGACTCGGCCTAATTGCCGGCCCGCGGGGTCCTGCGCGCTTAGCGGGCAGGCGCCTTAGCTTTCCCCGCCTGTTGGCCTTTCGACCTCGCCCAGCCGATTTATTCGCCTCTGCGGTGAATTGCACCCGGCCGCGTTCGCGCCAGGGCTCTACGTGTTTTCTCTTATAACGAGAAGCTACCGATCTTTAACTTTTGTTAATGGGTCTGTGGCGATGAGCGCTCGCGACGTTAACTATTTCAGTTTTTCCTCGAAACGTACTGAAAAATAAGGGGGATTACGAAAGTGTCCCTCGCGAGACCACCGCTCAGAATCGAACCGTTCGACGAAGATACGAACACTTCTCCACAGGGAAACCCTGCAAATGAATGCATCCGTTACGAGTATTTCGCCGCAATTCTCTGTCCGCCGCTATCACCGCGTCCTCGCTGTCCTCGGCACCCGTCCGGAAGCGATCAAAATGGCGCCGGTTGTGCGCGCCCTCGAACAGACCGGCATCGAACATGCCGTCTGCTCCACTGGTCAGCACCGCGAGATGCTCGCGCAGGTCTTCAATGTCTTCGGGCTCAAGCCCACCTTTGATCTTCAGCTCATGTCAGCCGGCAAGGAACTCGGCGAAATCGCCGGAGCCGCCGTAGCCGCCGTGACCAAGGTCATCGGCGCGTACAAACCCGATCTCGTCCTCGTGCAGGGCGACACCACAACCGCTTTCGCCGGCGCCGCCGCCGCTTTCTACTCGCGCGTCGCCGTCGCCCACGTCGAAGCGGGTCTTCGCACCGGCGATATGCAGGCCCCGTGGCCGGAAGAAGCCAATCGCCGTCTTGTCGGCGTCGTGGCCGACTGGCACTTCGCCCCGACCGTACGGGCCCAGCAGACCTTCTGCGCGAGAACGCCGATCCGCGCCGCATCCTTATCACCGGCAATACCGGCATCGACGCGCTGCGCATGATGCGCGAACGTTTCCTCAGGGATGCAAACCTGCGGGGCGCCTGCGAAGCCAAGTTCTCGTTTATCGATCCCACCAAAAAACTCGTGCTCGTGACCGGCCACCGCCGCGAAAACTTCGGCGAAGGCCTCGCGCAGGTGTTCAGCGGATTTGCGCGTATCGCCCAGCGTCCGGACGTGCAGATCGTCTATCCGGTGCACCTCAATCCGAACGTGAAGGGCCCCGCCTACGAACTGCTCGGCGGCGTCGGCAACGTGCACCTCATCCCGCCTGTCGAATACCACGAGATGGTCTACCTCATGGAACGCGCCAGCCTCATCATTACGGACTCCGGCGGCATCCAGGAAGAAGCGCCGTCCTTCGGCGTGCCCGTGCTCGTCACCCGCGATGTGACCGAGCGCCAGGAAGCCGTCGAAGCCGGCTGCGCTCGTCTGATCGGCACCGATCCGCGCAAAATGCTGCCTGAAGCCATTCGTATTCTCGAAAACGTCGGCCACCGCGTTCACGGCCAGTCTCACCACAATCCATTCGGCGACGGTTACGCCTCAGCCCGGATCTGCGCCGCGCTGATGGGCGCGCCCGACGCTTTCGCCGGTCTTTCCACCTCTCATCCGGTCCAGCAGGCGGGTTAATATGTCGTCGCGTCCTCAGCTCTTCTGCCGCGCAAAAGCGCGTCTCTTGCTCACGGTCGGCATCGCGGTTTCCTCCGCCATGACCTCGACCGTCGGGCTCGCGGCGGAAGCCCCGAAAGCTGCGCCGGCGGCCCCAACCGCTTCTAGTGCCGCGGCGGGAGCGTTCCGTCCCTATCTAGAACGCTCTTTCATGCTGTCGGACCTGAACTTTGCATCCCCGCTGGTCTTCAACGGCGCCGAGTACGGTCAGCAGGTGTTTTTCCAAGTGCCGCGTGATGTGCCGGTACACGACGTCGCCATCGAACTCGACGGCACTTACTTGCGCGGCGATCATGGCGCTTCGACTTTCGTGGCCAGCGTCAACGACATCCCCGCCTTCGCCATCGAGCCCAAAGACGCCAGCGGCGCCTTCAAGCGCACGATCGCGGTGCCCGCGGCCGGCATCACGGAAGCCTTTGTGAAGCTTGACATGCGCTACTCCTCGATCGTTTCCGAGGACCGCTGCACCGACCAACGCTCCATCGCCAACATCACCACCATCTCGCCCAAAAGCCTGATGCGTTATCGCGTCGACGCGCGCGACGTGAAGGACGTGCGCAGCGCTTGGGGCATGCTGCCGCAAACGCCGCGCATCGTCATTCCCGCCGGCGCCATTGATGAGTCTCACTACGCCGCTGCGCTGAAACTGGCGCTCGCCATGTCGGCCATGGGCCGTCAGCCGATCATCGCGTCTCTCCCGGCCGTCGGGACGGCTGTGGACGTCACTGGCTTTACGATCCCGGCCGGTCTTTCCAACATTCCCGCCTTCCGGGCCTTCGCCGGTCAAGCGACCGTCACTCTCACCAGCCCGGCGCTGCGCGGCGCCTATAGCCTCCTGAAGGTGATGCACGGCCAGTCGGTCGGCGATGTAGCCATCGGCGCGAACTGGCTTGCAACGCAGATCGAAGCCGACATCGAAGACCTCAAGGCCGAAGCTCAGCTCGCCGGGCCCGAAGCCGTGCGTGCGCTTACCGGTCTGCTCGAAGCGGTCCCGACGACCTCCTCGGGCGCCTCGAAGGACAACCTTCTCCTCGAACATATTCTCGGCCAGCCGATCATCACCCTCGCCAACGATGCCTCGCGCGCGGCCTCGCTTCTGGCCACGCAATGGTCGCGCCTCGCCAATGCCGATGGTATTGACGTAAGCTTCGCCGGCACTGAAACGGTCGATATGAACGCCATTCAGCTCGGTGAATTTGGCGGCAATCTCGGCGCTCAGTCCATCGTCCAATTCGGCGAATGGGTCACGGCCTTCGACGCCGCCCAGCTCCCCGCCGGCCGCTGGCCGTCGAATATCGAACTCGAGATGCGTATTTCTCCC
>CANJEU010000093.1 GCA_947473445.1 Fidelibacterota bacterium
GTTATACCTTGCAGGTGCGCGATCAGGTCGACGGTACGCTGTACGCCTATCGGCATCTGATCGACGAGCCGCCGCAGGCGTGGCTCACGGACGTTCTCAAGAGTGGCATGAAGGTCGGCTTTGATCCCAAGCTGCATACAGCCGCCGGTCTTGCGCGCTTCCAGGACGCGGCAACCAAGACCGGCGCAACCCTTGTTCCACGCGCCGACAATCTCATCGATGCGATCTGGACCGGCCAGCCGTCCCGGCCCAAAGCCCCGGCGGAAGTCTATCCGGAGAAATTCGCGGGCCGCAGTTCGGCCGAAAAGCGCTCGCTCGTGGCCAAGGTGCTGGTCGCCGAAGGCATGGACGCCTTCGTTGTATCGGCCCTGGACGCCATTGCCTGGCTGTTCAACATCCGCGGCGCCGACGGCGAGTTCACGCCTCAGGTTTACGGTTACGCGCTTCTGTTCGCCGATGGCCGCGCCACTCTGTTCATGGATCCCGTGAAAGTGACCGCCGAGGTGCGCGCCCATCTGACCAAAGGCGCACCGGCCGTGACCCTCGCGCCCTATGACGGTCTGGAAGCCGCCTTGAAGGCGCTGCCCGCCGACGCGGTCACCGTGGGCTACGACCGTGAATATGGCTCACGCTGGATTTCCGACATCATCGCGGCCGCCGGCAAGAAAGGCAAACCCAGCCTCGACCCCAGCATGGCGCTCAAAGCGCCCAAGCATCCGGCCGAGCTTGAAGGCGTACGCGAAGCCCATGTGCGCGACGGCGCGGCGCTGACGCGCTTTCTCGCCTGGCTCGATGAGGAAGGCCCCAAGGGCACACTCAATGAGGTCACCGCGGCCGATCGTCTGGAAGCTTTCCGCGCTGAAAGTAACCTGTTCCGCACGCCCAGCTTCGCCACCATCTGCGGCGCGGGCGCCAACGGCGCTATCGTGCATTATCGGGCGGCGCCGGAAACGGCAGCACGCATCCAGGCCGATACGGTTCTGCTCGTGGATTCCGGCGGCCAGTATCTCGACGGCACGACCGATGTCACGCGCACCGTCGCCATCGGCAAGGCGACACCCGAGCAGAAACATCGATTCACGCTGGTGCTGAAAGGCCATATCGCCCTCGGCCGCGCGCGGTTCGTGAAGGGCACCAGCGGCAGCCAGCTCGATGCGCTCGCCCGCCACGCTCTGTGGCAGGAAGGCCTCGATTACGATCACGGCACCGGGCACGGCGTCGGAACCTTCCTCGGCGTCCACGAAGGCCCGCAGCGCATCAGCAAGGTCGGCAATTCGGTCGCGCTCGAGCCCGGCATGGTGATCTCGAACGAGCCTGGCTACTACAAAACCGGCGAATACGGCATCCGCATCGAAAACCTCGTCGCGGTACGCGAAGCCAAGAAGCCGGACGGCGCGGAAAAGCCGCTGCTGGAGTTCGAAACGCTGACGCTCGCGCCTATCGATCTGAAGATGATCGAGCCTTCCTTGTTGGACCAAGTCGAGAAGGCGTGGCTGAACGCCTATCACGCCGAAGTGCGCGCGAGGCTGTCACCGCTTGTGGATGAGAAGACGAAGGCGTGGCTCGCCACGGCTACCGCAGCGATTTAGGATGCTAGGGGCTTAGCAGCGTTCACCGCGGCTTAAAGATAAAATTGTTCACGTACCCCGGCTTACGCACTTTCTGGCGGTGGTCCGTCTCAGGGTCGAACGCCGAAAGCGGCAGCAGCTTGCCCTCGCGCACAAAGAATCCGTCCATGTCGAACTGCGCCATGAAGGCGTGCGACTCTTCGATGGGTTCGCCCGTGTGGCCTTCTTCCATCTCCACCAGGATGACCGGCCGCTCGCGGGCGATCAGACCAGCCGCGCCGCGCAGCACGGTCTTCTCGAAGCCTTCCACGTCGATCTTCAAGAATCCGACATTGGTGAAGTTGAAGGAGTCGAGGGTGCGCGTCGGCACACTTACTGTCCCATGATTTCGGTTTTTCATACGCGGGTTAAGCGACGCGCCCACATTCGAGAAGACGCCGCCGTAAACCGGCACGATGAGTTCAGCCGTGCCGTCGTTGTCGTCAGAGAGCGCGCAGGTGTAGGCGGTGGCGTTGCGCGGCAGCGTTCGGCACAGCAGCATATGCATCTTCGGATTGGGCTCGAAGGCGTGCACGTGCGTCGCCAGCCGGCTCAGGTAGTGGGTGTAAACGCCCTTATTGGCGCCGACGTCGATGGCGGCCCGTCCCGGGGGAACGATCTGGGGCAAGACCCGCAGCTCCGCTTCGCCCTTACGCCAGTGTTTGCGCAGCAGGCGCCACAGATAAAGCCGCGCGGGAATGACCCCGTATTTGAACCGCTCTTCCCACGTGAAGCGCGGTGCCCAAGGAATGGTATCCACGCCGGATCAGCCCCTTATCGACGCCCCTAAGCCTCCATCCTAAGCCGCGCGCAGAACTGTCACAATCCTGGGCAGCTCGCCTGGGGCACGGCGAGGGGGGATGGCAATTGCGCAGGGAGGGTCCTATTCCTATCTGGGACCCATCAGAAATCCCTCAAAAGAGCGCCCCTGCGCGCTCCCGGAGACGACATGAAAAAGGTGCTTGGCGTCCATAGTGCTCCTGCCGGCCATTGGGTTGGCGATGGTTTTCCCGTGCGTTCGCTGTTTTCCTACAGCGGACCGCACACCGATAAGCTCACGCCGTTCCTGCTGCTGGACTATGCCGGCCCTGCTGTCTTCGAACCGACCATGAAACGGCGCGGGGTGGGCGAGCATCCGCACCGGGGCTTCGAGACCGTCACCATCGTCTACCAAGGCGCTGTGGCGCATAAGGATTCCACCGGCGCCGGCGGCTTGATCGGGCCGGGCGATGTGCAATGGATGACCGCCGCCTCGGGCATCATCCATGAAGAGTTCCACGCGGACGACTTCACCGTGAACGGCGGCACACTCGAAATGGTGCAGCTGTGGGTCAACCTTCCGGCAAAAGCCAAGATGAACCCGCCCGGCTACCAGACGCTCCTTAACCAGGATATTCCGCGCGTCGACCTCGCCGCCGGCGCCGGAGCGCTGCGCGTCATCGCCGGGGACTTCCAGGACCATAAGGGGCCCGCGCGTACGACAACGCCCATGGATGTCTGGGACATGCGCCTTACGAAGGGTCATACCAGCACCTTCACGGTGCCGGATGGTCATACCCTGGCGCTGGTGGTGCTCAATGGCGAGATCGTCGTGAATGGCGAGACCAAAGCGGCCGGCGCACAGTTCGTACTGCTCGACCGGGATGGTTCCGATGTCAGTATCGAGGCGAAAACCGAGGCCACGGTCTTGCTGTTGTCGGGCGAACCGATCGACGAGCCGGTGGCCGGTTACGGTCCCTTCGTGATGAACACGCGCGATGAGATCATGCAGGCCATCGCCGACTTCAACGCGGGGCGCTTCGGACGGATTGCCTCCGATATCGCCGCGGGATGAGGTCCTTCGACGCCTTCGCAACCGCCGAACAGGTGACGGCCGGCCTCGACCTCAGCGGCAAGACCGCTTTGGTCACCGGCGTTACCGCCGGCATCGGCCTTGAGACCATGCGCGTGCTTGCCTTGCGCGGCGCGCGTGTTCTGGCCGCGGGGCGAACGCGCGAAAAAGCGGCCGCCGCGATTGCGAGCCTCGAGGGCGTCCGCAAGGATCTGATCACCCCCTTTGGCTGCAATCAGGAAAGGCTGGCCGACGTCGCCGCCTTCGCGGACGAGGTGCTCGCCCTTGGCACGCCGCTCGATATCGTGGTCGCCAACGCTGGCGTGGTAGGAAAGTGGCGCCGCGAGACCATCGAGGGTATTGAGAAGACCTTCGTGGTCAATCATCTCGCGCCGTTCGTGCTGGTGAACCGGCTTTTGCCGCGCATCACGGCGACGCCCGGCAGCCGCATCGTGATCGTCAGCTCAAATGCCCACAAGCGCGCGCCCGCCGCCGGCATTGAGTTCGATAATCTTTCGGCCGCGCGGGGCTATTTCTTCATGAAACAGTATGGGCAAACCAAGCTCGCCAATCATCTGTACACCCGCAGCCTCGCACGGCGTATCGCCGCGACGGGCACCACGGTGAACTCGCTTCATCCCGGGCGCGTCTACACCAATATCTTCCATAATCTTCCCCTGCCGTTGCGGGTGTTGATCCACACCGTTGCCAAGCGGCAGATGAAGGACATCCCCACCGGAGCCTCCACCATGTGCTATCTCGCCGCCCACCCGGAGGTGCGCGGCGTCACAGGCAAATACTTCGCCGACAATCGCGAGTCGGTGATGGGCCGCCACATGGATGACGACGCGATGGCCGAGAAGCTCTGGAGCGTTTCGGAAGATTTGGTGAGGAAGTACGTTTAGTTTTATTCCCTCCCCTGAAAGGGGAGGGAAAGAGCACTAGTTCCCCTGTTCAAACATCTTATTCCAGCGTTTCTGCATCACTTTCGGCGAAATCTTCTCCACCTCGGCACTGACCATCCAGTGATAGCCGAAGGGATCCGTGAGGTTGCCGCTACGCCATCCATAGAATTGCGTTTTAACGTCGCGGGTCGCTGTGGCGCCCGCCGCGATGGCCCGTTGGAAAGCCCTGTCCGCGTCCTTCACCACAATATTCATGCGCAGGGGCACGCCCTCATAATGATCGGGTGCATAGAGGGCCATATCAGGATACTCCTCGCCCATCATGATGAGGGAGTTCCCGATCATCATTTCGACGTGGCCGATTTTTCCACTCGGTTCACACAGGCGATAAAGCTCCTTCGCTCCAAATGCCGCCTTGTAGAAAGCAACGGCCGCGCCGGCATCCTTGAAGGTCAACATCGGAGAAACGGTGTTCGTGGACTCGGGTGCCGCGGAGGCGTTTTTAGGTTTAGATTTAGCTTTGCGTGCGGCTGTCTTCCGTTTGGGCGGCGGACGTTTCTTTGAAGTGATTTTCTTCGAGGATTTTTTCTTTGCGGCCATGACGGCTCCTTGATGTGTTTCATCATCAATCCCGGCGGGCCGCTATCTTACCTCAGCCGATCAGCGCGAGGTATTCATCTTCCGTGACAACTTTCACGCCAAGGGTCTCGGCTTCCTTCAACTTAGAGCCCGCGCCGGGCCCGGCGATGACCAAGTCGGTTTTCTTCGAGACTGATCCAGCCACCTTGGCGCCCAAGGCCAGCGCTTGTGCTTTGGCCTCATTGCGGCCCATCTTCTCCAAGGTGCCCGTGAACACCACGGTCTTTCCCGCGATCGGCGAACCGGATGTATCGGGGCGCACAAAATCTTCCACCGTCAGCCCGGCCTTGCGCAGCGCTGAAAGCACCTCACGGTTATGCTTTTCAGCGAAGAATCCGATGAGATCCGTCGCAACGGAGGGACCGATCTGCTCGATACTCGTTAACTCGCGGAAGGCATCGGACTCTTCATCCTTCGCTGTGGTCATGGCCAGCTCCCAGGCGTCCAGAGAGCCGTAGTGGTGGGCGAGAAGACGGGCCGTGGCCTGGCCGACTTGTGGAATCCCCAGGGCGTAGATGAAGCGTTCAAGGCCGATCGTCCGGCGCCGATCGATGGCCGCCAGCAGATTGTCGATGGACTTGTCGCCCCATCCCTCGCGGCCTTCCAGCTGCGCCTTCTTGATCTTGAAGAGGTCCGCAGGGCTGCGAATGATGTCATCGGCAAAAAAGGCTTCGATATTTTTTTCGCCCAGGCCTTCGATGTCGAACGCTTCGCGCGAGACAAAATGCCGCAAGCGTTCCACCGCCTGGGCCGCGCACACGAGACCTCCGGTGCAACGGCGCACGACTTCGTCGTCCTCGCGCACGGCTAAACTGTCGCACACAGGGCATTTGTGCGGGAAGGCAAACGCCGTGCTTTCGCCGGGCCGCTTGTCGAGCTTCACTTCGACCACTTGCGGGATCACGTCGCCGGCGCGCTGAATGATCACGGTGTCGCCGATGCGGACATCCTTCCGCGCAATCTCGTCTTCATTATGGAGCGTTGCGCGCGAAACCATCACGCCGCCGACATTCACCGGGGTCAGATGCGCGACTGGGGTGAGGGCGCCGGTGCGCCCCACCTGAATCTCGATGTTTTCGAGCAGTGTCTCGGCCTGTTCGGCGGAGAACTTATGCGCAATGGCCCAGCGCGGCGCGCGGCTGACGAAGCCCAGGCGTTTCTGCCAGTCGAGACGGTTCACTTTGTAGACGATGCCGTCGATGTCGTAGGGCAGACCGGCGCGATCGCTGCCGAGTCTGGCGTACTCTTCCAGCATGTCAGCGACGGAGCTGCATACCGTGGTGCGCTTGTTCACCGGAAAGCCCCAAGCCTTGAGAGTCTGTATGAACTCCCACTGGGTGTTCCAGGTCTGTCCTTCCACGGCGCCCCAGCCATATGTGAAGGCCTTCAACGGACGTTGTGCCGTGATCTTGGGGTCAAGCTGACGCAAAGATCCCGCGGCGGCATTGCGCGGATTGGCGAAGATTTTTCCGCCCGCCGCCGCCTGGCGCTCGTTCATCGCCTGGAAGTCCTGCTTGGTCATATAGACCTCGCCCCGGATCTCCATGACCTTGGGCACATCGCCCATGATGAATTCGGGGAGGTCCTTGATGGTCTTGATATTGGCGGTGATGTCTTCGCCCACGGCGCCGTCGCCCCGTGTTGCCGCAACGGTGAGGCGGCCCTTTTCATATCGGGCCGAGAACGAAAGGCCGTCGATCTTGGGCTCGACCGTCATCTCGATCTTTTCGTCATCGCCGAGATCAAGAAAGCGCCTGATGCGATCGACGAAGTCCATGACGTCGTCGTCGGCAAAGGCGTTCCCCAGCGAGAGCATCGGCACCGCATGGGCGACCTTCTTGAAGCCGCCGCCGGGCGCGGCCCCAACGCGGGCGGTCGGACTGTCCGCGCGCACGAGGTCGGGAAATTGGCTCTCGATCGCTTCGTTGCGCTTGCGCAAGGAATCGTATTCGGCATCGGAGGCTGTCGGCGCGTCGTTTGTGTGATAGGCGACGTCGTGCTCGGCGATCAGCTTGGCGAGGGCCTTCAGCTCGGCCTTGGCCTGTTTTTCCGTTAGCTTTTCGGGCGGAATGTCCCGGTTCGTCAGCGCCGGCGTCACGACAGTGGTCCGCTCATCAGACTGTCGGCGGCGGCCCGCGCTTCGTCGGTGATTTTTTCACCGGCGAGCATACGGGCGATTTCCTCACGCCGCGCGGCGTTGTCCAGAAGGTCGACCTTCGTCGTGGTCTGACCGGCGCGTGTGGCTTTAGAAACGCGCCAATGGTGATCGCCGCGGGCGGCAACCTGCGGCGCGTGGGTGACGACCATCACTTGGGCGCTCTTGGCCAAACGCGCGAGGCGCTCACCCACCGCATTCGCGGTGGCGCCGCTGATCCCAGCGTCGACTTCATCGAAAATCAGAACGGCGCGTTCCTGCGATCCGGCGAGTACGACCTTAAGCGCAAGCATGAAGCGTGCAAGCTCGCCGCCCGAGGCGATCTTATCGAGCGGGCCCGGCGGCATGCCGGGGTTGGTCGCAACCTCGAAC
>CANJEU010000094.1 GCA_947473445.1 Fidelibacterota bacterium
ATCGATGTCGGAATACACGGTCACATCGTCGGCCGAGCGTGTGCCGATATCGAGATAGACGGCCATAGTGTCCGACTTATTGATGAGATGATGCCCGTTCGGGATATTCTTGGCGAACGCGACGCAATCGCCCGCGCGCAGCACTGTCTCGGCGCCATCCTCGATCAGTGTCAATTCGCCCGCGATGACATAGAGGAATTCGTCTTCGCGTGAATGCCAGTGGCGCTGACTGGACCAGGCGCCGGGCGGCAGGCGCATGAGATTGACGCCGAAATCATTGAGGTCACCGGCATCGCCGAGGCGCTGGCGGATTCGATCGGCGCACGGCGCGTCAAAGGGCGCGGGATAAGTGGAACCTTTGTGCGCGGGCACCGCCGCGAGATCGATTTTCGGCATGGATCGCTCTCTAGTCGAGGTGGAACACCAGGGCTTTGAGGTAAGCGCTTTCGGGCAATAGCGGATGCACCGGATGATCGGGCCCCGCGCCGGCGGTGCGGATGAGTTTGCCGGACTTGCCCCCGTCACTGAGGCCGCGAGCGACGGCGGCGGTGAATTCATCGAGCGGCGCGTTGTGACTGCACGAGGCCACAAGAAGAATGCCGCCGCGCGTGGTCACTTCGCCGCAGAGACGGGCGAGTTTGCGATAACCTTGAAGGCCCGCCTTAAGATCCTTCTTCGACTTCACAAAAGCCGGGGGATCGGCCACGACAATCTGCCACGTTTTCTTTTCACGGACGGCGTTCTCGAGGAACGGAAAGACTTCGGCCTTTTCAAATGTACAGGCAACGTCATTGGCTTTCGCGGCCTTGGACGCGAGATCGAGCGAATGGGCCGAACGGTCGACAGCGGTGACGCGCGACGCGCCGCCCCGGCCGCATGCGATCGCGAAGCCGCCGGTGTGGGTATAAAGATCGAGCGCGCTCGCGCCCTTGCTCACGCTGCCCATGAAGGCGCGGTTGTCGCGCTGATCGAAGAACCAGCCGGTTTTCTGGCCAGAGGTCAGATCGCAGAAGAAGGTGGCGCCATTTTCTTCCACGGGGACATCGCCATCGAGCACGCCGTGCACGAGGCGCACATCCTGCTCAAGGCCTTCAAGGCCGCGCGCCGGTGTATCGCCGCGCACGATGATCGCGCGGGGATTGGTCAGGCGCACGAGGGCCTCGACCAGCGTCGGCACCAGACCGTCCATGCCGGCGGTGTTGGGTTGAAGAACGAAGACGTCACCAAAACGATCAATCACGAGGCCCGGCAGACCATCGGCCTCGGCATGAATCAGGCGGTAAAATGGGCGGGCGTAGAGGCGGTCGCGCAGCGCGAGGGCAGCCGTCAGTTTTGTCTCGACGAAGTCCAGGTCCACGGCGGCATCGGCGTAGTGGGCCAGGACGCGCGCGCTGATCAGCGTGCGCGGATTGAAATGGGCGGTGGCCAGCAGTTCACCCCCCGCATCGGCAACGGTCACGACGCTGCCGGGCGGCAAGGCCTTGGTGGCCGGGTCCATTTTCACTTCATTGGAGAAGATCCAAGGATAGCCCGATTGCAGTCGGCGCTGGGCGCGCGGCTGGAGGAAAAGGCGCGGGTGACGTGTAACTGTGTTCATACGGCGGTCCTTTGCCACCGAATCGGGGAAAAAGCGAGGGGTTAGGCCGTCGGGAGCGCTGCCGTCAGCCTCGGAATAGGGCTATACTTCGCGCTTCCGCACGACCCTTTGGAGGTCCCGACCATGATCACCCTCACCATCAACGGCCAGACTCATAACGTGGAGGCTGATGAATCGACGCCCCTGCTGTGGGTGTTGCGCGACAAGCTCGCCATGACCGGAACCAAGTTCGGCTGCGGGATCGCCCAGTGCGGGGCCTGTACGGTGCACATCAACGGCGCTGCGGCGCGCGCCTGTGTGACGCCCGTGGGCATGGTGGCCGACGCGAAGATCACCACCATTGAAGGCCTGTCCACCGACGGCAGCCATCCGGTGCAGCAGGCCTGGATTGCCCATGAGGTGCCCCAGTGCGGTTACTGTCAGCCCGGCATGATGATGGCCGCCGCGGCGCTTCTGACGCAGAAGCCCAATCCGACCGACGCCGACATCGACGCGGCGATCACAAATATCTGCCGCTGCGGCACCTATCCCCGCGTGCGCGCCGCCATCCATTCCGTCGCCAAGACCTGAGGAGCCATAGTCATGAACTTCGCCCTCAATCGCCGTCTGTTCCTCACCGCCTCCACCGCCGTCGGCGGCGGCTTCGTGCTGGGCTTCTCGCTGCCCGCGAGTGAAGCCGAAGCTGCCGCAGCCACGCCGGAAGTGAACGCCTGGATCGTGATCCAGCCCGACGACACCATCATCGTGCGCGTTGCCCATTCCGAGATGGGCCAAGGCGCCTTCACCTCGCTGCCCATGATGGTGGCCGAGGAGTTGAATGCCGATTGGGCCAAGGTAAAACCCGAATTCATCGATCCCACCGAACACGTACAACGCGGCCGTATCTGGGGCAGCACCGCTACCGTGGGCAGCCGCGGCGTACGCACGTCGCACGAATACTTGCGCAAGGCCGGCGCCAGCGCGCGCGAGATGCTGGTTGCCGCGGCGGCGCAGCAGTGGAAAGTGCCGGTCAGCGAACTCAAGGCTGAAAAAAGCATCGTCACGCACACCCCCAGCGGCCGCACCCTGAGCTACGGCAAGCTCGCGAGCGCCGCATCGCGCATGACGCCGCCCAAGGATGTCGCGCTGAAGGCGCCAAGCGAGTGGACGATCATCGGCACACCGCTCAAGCGCGTCGAGATCCCCGCGAAGGTCATGGGCCATGCGGTCTTCGCCATCGACGTGCGGCTGCCGGAGATGCTGTACGCCGCGGTTGAACATTCACCGGCCTTTGGCGGCAAGCTGAAAAGCTTCGACGAAGCGGCGGTATCAAAGCTTCCCGGCGTGCGCGCGGTGGTGCCCTTGTTCGGCAATGCCGTCGCCGTTGTGGCCGACAGCTATTTCGAGGCTTCCCAGGCCCTCGCCGCCCTGCCCATCGAATGGGACCGCGGCCCGAACGGTAAAATCAATCACGCCAATATCCGCGCTTTCGTGAACGAGGGCCTGACGGCCACCGACGCCGTCATGGGCGCGAACGAAGGCAATGTCGACGAGGTGATGCCCGGCGCCGCCAAGGTAATCGAGGCCGAGTATCACGCGCCGTTCCTGTCGCACGTGCCGATGGAGCCGCAAAACGGCACCGCGCGGGTGACCGCCGATCTCGTTGAGATTTGGGCGCCGACGCAGAACATCGAAGCGACCCTCAATCTCGCGGCGAAAGCAGCCGGCGTCGATATCGCGAAGGTGAAAGTCCATCCGGTGATGGCCGGCGGCGGCTTCGGACGCCGCGGCGGTCAACTTGAATATGTGACCGAGGCCGTGATGCTCTCGAAGCAGCTTGGCAAACCGGTGCAGGTGATCTGGTCGCGCGAAGAAGATATTCGCCAGGACTATTATCGCCCGATCTCGTCGGCGAAATTCAAAGCCGCGTTCGATGCGGCGGGTAAACCCATCGCCTGGGATACGCGCATCGCCGGTCAGTCGATCCTGTCGACCGCCAATCCCGAAGCGCTCAAGAAGGGCCCCGATCTCGGATTCCTGGTGTGCTTCACCGACAATCCCTATGACGTCGCAAACCGGCGTGTGGATTTCGGCATGCGCAATACGCATGTGCCTGTGGGCTATTGGCGTTCGGTGAACCATTCGCAGAACGGTTTCTTCCGCGAATGTTTTGTCGATGAAATGGCGCAGGCCGCGGGCGTGGACCCCTATGAGTTCCGCCGTAAGCTGCTGGCAAAATCGCCTAAGCAACTTGCTGTTCTCGAAGCCGTCGCGAAGGCCGCGGGCTGGGGCCGCTCGCTCCCGGCGGGCGTCCATCAAGGCATTGCCCAGGTCGACGGGTACGGCAGCTTCGTGGCCACCGTTGTAGAAGCCTCGGTGCGTCCCGATGGTCACCCAAAGGTTCACCGCGTCGTCACCGCCATCGACTGCGGCAATGTCGTTAATCCCGATACCGTGAAGGCGCAGACCGAAGGCGCGGTCGCGTGGGCCCTCTCGGCAGCCTTCTATGGCGAGATCACCATCAAGAACGGCGGCGTCGAACAAGGCAATTATCACGACTATCCAATGGTGAAGATGGCCGAGATGCCGATGGTCGAGACCGTGCTGGTGCCGTCGGGCGACTTCTGGGGCGGCGTCGGCGAGCCGGGCGCTCCGCCGGTCACGCCGGCTTTGCTGAACGCCATGTATAAGGCCACAGGCCGGCGCATCCGCTCGCTGCCCATCGTGAAGGACAGCGCGCCGCGTTCGGCCGATTAGACTTTCTGGTGGGCCGCTCGCGGGCGCAAAAGTCGGCTTCGACCTTTTGCTGCGCGCGGCCCTAGAACGGCTTCACAACAACCATGATCACGATAATGATCATGAATACCGCCGGGACCTCATTGGCCACCCGGTAGTATTTGGCCGTGCGGGTGTTGGTGTCGCTGGCGAAGTCCTTGGACCAGCGTTCCATCTTGCCGTGCATGAAGCCAAGGCCCGCGACGAAGGCGAGCTTCACGTGCATCCACCCTTGCGACCAATCAACCGGACTCTCGGGCAGGAAGAGCATCGTAATCCCGAACAGGAAGGTTGCCACGGCGGCCGGACGCATGATGATGCGCAGCAGGCGGCCCTCCATGCCCTTCAAAAGCTCGGACGCTTCCGATCCGGGCGTGAGGCCAACATGATTGACGAACAAGCGCGGCAGATAGAGAAGGCCCGCCATCCATGAGATAAGCGCCATAATGTGCAGGGCTTTGATGGTGAAATAGAGCATGGTTTCAACCTAACTCACTGAAGCGCATCCCCTTGGTGAGGGAATCCTAGATGCTGCCTGCCTTACGGCCACTTCACAACAGGCGGCAGGCTCATCAGATATGCATCCGGATTCGCGTCCGTTGCGAAACCAAACTTTGTGCCGCGATCGTAGACGAGGTTGAACTCCACATAACGTCCGCGCTTGATCAGTTGACGTTCGCGGTCCGCTTCCGTGAAAGGCGTATCCTTCCGGCGCGCGACAATCTTGGGATAGATATCGAGGAAGGCCGCGCCGATGTTGCGCAGGAACGCGAAGTCTTTTTCCAGATCGCCGCTGTTGAGATCATCGACGAAAATTCCACCCACGCCGCGCGGTTCCTGCCGGTGCGGAAGGTAGAAATATTTATCGCACCAGGCCTTATATTCATCGTAGGCGCCCGGGCGGTAGCCATCGGCGGCAGCTTTGAGGGCGGTGTGAAAATCGGCGGTGTCTTCATCGAACGGGAAAGTCGGTGTGAGATCGGCTCCGCCGCCGAACCAGACCTTGCTGGTGTGCATAAAGCGTAAATTCATATGCACGGTCGGCACGAAGGGGTTGGCCATATGGGTGACGAGTGAAATGCCGCTCGCGGTGAATTGACCGCCGGACTCCTTTGCGCCCTGCACCTGCGCCATGCCCTGGTCGGAGAGTTTGCCCCAGACGTGGCTGACGTTGACGCCCACCTTTTCGAATACTTTGCCGCGCATCACGCGCATGCGCCCGCCGCCCTTAAGGCGATGGTCAGCGCCGCGCTCCCACTCGGTCTGTTCAAATTTCACGCCGTCTTCGAAACCTTCGAAGCTGGCGCAGATCCGGTCCTGCAGGCCGCGGAAGAAAGCTACGGCGTCGGCTATGAAGGCGTCATCGACCTGTGAACTCATTTCGCGGTCCGTTCATGCACATAGTCGACAACGCGGCGGATCGCATCGGGATCGACTTCCGGCCAGATGCCATGACCGAGGTTGAAGATGTGCCCGGGCGCGGGGCCCGCATCTCGCAGCACTTCATCGACGCGCTTTTCCAGCGTCGCGGGCGGCGAGAACAGGACGGCCGGGTCGAGGTTGCCTTGGATGGCCTTGCCGGGAAGGAGCTTACGCGCCCCAGCCAGCGGCACGCGCCAATCGACACCCACAACATCGACCGGCAATTCCGAAATGATATCGAGCACGGTGCCGCAGTTATTCGCGAAATAGATCAGCGGGACGCCAAGGTCCTTGAGGCCTTCGAAGATGCGCTTCACCGGCGGCAGCGCGACGTGGCGGAAATCATAGGGGCCCAGCAGGCCTCCCCAGGATTCAAACAGCATGAGAGCCTGCGCGCCCGCAGCCGCCTGGGCCCGCAGATAAACGATCATGGCGTCGGCGAGTTTTTCGAGCAGGCGCGCCGAAATGTCGGGCTCCTGGTGCAGGAACGCACGCGGGACCGAAAACTCCTTCGAGGGTTTTCCGGCCACGAGATAGGAGAACAATGTGAACGGCGAGCCCGCGAAGCCGATCAGCGGCACGTGGGCGGGAAGGCCCGCACGCGTCAGGCGGATCGCCTCCATGACGAAGGGCACATCGCGCAGCGGCTCAAGCGCGCGCAGCTCTTCGACTTGCTTAAGCGTGCGGATCGGATCGGCGATCACAGGGCCCGGCGCATAATCGAGGTCGATGCCCATGCCTTCGAGCGGCACCATGATGTCGGAGAAAATGATCGAGGCATCGAAGGCGAAGCGGCGGATGGGCTGCAGCGTCACTTCAGCGGCGAGTTCAGGCGAGCGGGTCAGCTCGGCGAATCCGACTTTGGAGCGCACCTCGCGGTACTCGGGCAGATAACGCCCGGCCTGGCGCATCACCCAGATCGGTGTATGCGTCGTGGCTTGACCGCGGCAGGCGGCGAGGAAGGGGGGAAGTGCGTTGTTATCGGTCACGGGGAGCTTCCTTTACGGGCCTGGCGCAATGGCGCTTTGACGGCGGGCGTGGGCTTGCGCAAGCACGGTATCGCCGCCTTTGGAGATGAAATCGCTGGCCGCGGCGTTGCCCAGCGCGAGAGGATCGTTCAGCGCCCCGACGCGGCTGACGGAGACGAAGTCCGAACCATCGAGATTGCAGGCCGCGGCATAGAGCGAAAGGCTTGATCCGGTCACGGTCGCGAGCACACCGAGCGGCACCTGACAGCCGCCTTCCAGCCGGCCAAGCATCGCGCGCTCGGCGTCGACGGCCGCGCGCGTCTCGCCGTGGTTCAAGGGACGCAGCCAGCGCATAGTGTCCTCGTCGCCTGCGCGCGCGCAGATGGCAATGGCGCCTTGGGCCGCGGCGTTCGGGAACATAGCGGTTTCAAGACGCTGGGTGATGCGATCGGCAAGGCCCAGCCGCTTGAGGCCGGCGGTAGCGAGGATGATCGCGTCATAGTCGCCCTCATCGAGCTTGCGGATGCGCGTGGGCACATTGCCGCGCAGTTCCACCTGCCGAAGGTCCGGACGCGCCTTTGCGAGGAATGCTTTGCGCCGCAGGCTGGACGTGCCGACCCGCCCCCCCACCGGCAAACTTGCGAAATCGAGCCCCCCGCGCGTCAGGAGGGCGTCGCGCGGATCTTCGCGCTCGAGCACGGCGGCCATCGCGGTGCCTTCGGTCATGGCCGTCGCGAGGTCTTTCAGGCTGTGAACCACGAGATC
>CANJEU010000095.1 GCA_947473445.1 Fidelibacterota bacterium
CCAAGATGCACTTCGCGTAGATTCCATAAGGATCCCGCATCCAGGTTTCGATCTGCGTGACCGACAGCTTGCGCGGACGCGCCGCGACCGGCGGTGTCGGCGCCGGCGGCTTGGCGGCCGTGAAGTGCGCGGGGTGCGTCAGTTCCTTCGCCCAGGCGAGCCACGGCGCGTTGGCGCCGCGCCATATCTCCGCAAGGCCCGCCGCGCGGATCACTTGCTCAAGGCGCATCAGCCAGCGCGAGGGCACGGTCGGCGTGCCTTCGGTCTTGACCGACCGCGTCAGGATCACCCGCGGCGCACATAGCGCCTGGGCAACGTCATGAGCTGCAAGGCCAATGCGCCGCTCCGCCGGCTGCAGGCCGAAGGCTTTCCGCATAGGCCGGCTCATCCACGGGTCCGGCGGCGTCTCGCCCGGCCATGTGCCTTCATTGAGGCCCGAAAGAATCAAAACATCGAACCGTTGGAGCCGCGCTTCCAGCGGACCAAGAATCGCAAGGCGCGGATGCTGACCGTATTTCGGCCGCACGACCTGCCCGCTCAGAAGCGCGTCAAGCACAGCGGGATAGTGCAAGGGCGCGAAGGGCGGCACCGCGGCGCCATGCTGCGCGATGTCCGCGGCGAATGCCGCCATCGTCTCGCCCGCATCTCCCGCCCACAGCCGCAGGGCGCCGGGCTCATCGGCGGTGTCGGCAAAAGCTTCGGCCGCTTCCATATGCGCGTTCAGAACCTCGTCGAGCGTCACTTCGTCCTTGGCCATAATGACGGCGAAGGCTCCGAAACATCTCTCAAGCGCGCTCACCCAGCGCGCGATCTCTTCGGTGCGATGTTCAGTCGCCGCGCTCAGGGCTTTGAGGCCCGCAAGACCCGCCGCGGGCCGCGGTCCCCGCAACATGA
Source organism: Fidelibacterota bacterium (assembly GCA_947473445.1). GTDB lineage: Bacteria > Pseudomonadota > Alphaproteobacteria > Rhodospirillales > Rhodospirillaceae > SHVO01. The sequence continues at coordinate 895 of CANJEU010000095.1, forward strand.
AACGCTCGGCGGTGCGGCTGAGCGTGCGGAACACCACATCGTCCAGCCCCGCCGTTGCCAGGGGATGTTTGCACGCCGCAAGGGTCGCCACCGGCGCGAAGTCGTCGGCGACCATCGCCGCCGTGAGGCGCAGGAAGGTGCCCACCGGCGTCCGCTCAAGGCTGCGTCCGGCGGAATCGTCAATGTCGATCTTCCAGCGCTTGAGCTCGGCGCCCACGCGTTCGGCCAGCCGCCGGTCGGGTGTGACCAGCGCGCAAGTGTGTTCGGCCGTCTCCAGCGCCTCACGCATGATCAAGGCGATGGCTTCGGCCTCTTCACGCGGCCCGGGGCAATCAAGACGCGCCAATCCGGCGATCGATCCTTCGCTCATGCCGGCCAGCGTGCGCCAATGTTCGGTCGTCGCGGCCGGGCGCATCATCTCGGTCACAAGCTTCTCGCGCACAGTTTCGATGCCCTGGGCGCCGGGCCAAAGCCGCACCGCCGCACGCTCAAGTCCCAGGTGCGTCAGCAGTTCCCTCATGCCGTATTGCGGATGAGTGTCGTCCAGACCCTGCCAGCTTTCGTCATCGAGGCTCTGATCCAGGCCCGGCAGCACGATGCAGCCTTCGGGCAGCCCCGCGATGGTCGCCAGAAGATCGGCCGTGGCTGGAACGCTGCCGGTGGATCCGGCGGCGATCACCGGACCCGGCGGGCGCGCCTTCCACGCCGCCGATTGTGCGGCGAACACCCGGTTGCGGTGATCCACCGGATCGATGGTGCCGTCCTCGGCCAGCACCGCGGGCCAAAGGCGGGTGACGATGTCGAGGAACGCCAGCGTTTCTTTCCAATGCTCGGCATAAGCATCGGGCGCCAAATCTTTCAGGCGATCGAAATCGGCCTTTTCGGTCTGCACTTGGTCGATGAGGCGCGCAAGTTCAGCGGCCAGATGCAGCGCTTCTTCCAACTGTGGCGCGCGGCCGGCGATCTTGCGTGACTGGATAAGGCGGGCCAGGAAAAGCTGACGCTTGTGCTGCGCGATGGCGGGTGGAATATTTTCCAGCGTCTCGGCGGACGCGAAGCCGCTGAACAGGGCGTCCTCTTCATCAAGGTCGTTCAACGGCATCAGGCGCGGAAGGAGAATGGGTGTGCCGCCGCTCAAGCGCAGAAAGGCCTCGCGCAGCGAACGGCACGCGCGGCGTGTCGGCAGAAGAACGGTCATCGCGGGCAGGGCCAACGGATCGTCGCCGGCGCTCGCAAGAATGCCGCGCGCCAGCACATCGACAAAGGGCAGCCGCGCCGGAATCGTGAACACCGCCGGCTTTATAGCGGCGAGGTCTTTCCAGCTTTGGCCAGAACTGTGCGTCACTCTATCCCTTGCCGTTCTTGCGCGAGCAGCGCTTCAGTCTCGCCGATGGCTTCCGGCGTTCCGACATGGAACCAGCGGCCATCGTGAATAACGGCGCGCATCTTGTCGGCCGCAAGCGCCTTGTCCCAAATCCGGTTCAAGGAGAACGGCTCGGCCCGCGCGCCGATGAACGCCCGTGGATGGATCATGAAGATCCCCGCATAGACGTAGGGCGCCGATGCCGCCGCGCCGCGCCGCGTCATACGTCCGTTGTCGTCGACAAAGAAATCGCCCGCCCCGTCGAACCCGTATGCGGTTTCGCGCGCGTGAACCAACATGACCACGTCGAACGCATCGGACCAGGCCCGCGCGATGCGCTGAGCCGCGGGGATCGTACCGCCGTGGATAATGGCGTCGCAGTTGCACACGAAGAAGGGCTTCTCACCCAACAAAGGCAGCGCTTTCGTCACGCCGCCGCCGGTTTCCAGCAATTGCTCGGTTTCATCGGAAATAACAACGCGCGGCTGCGTGCGGCCCGCAAGGTGCTTTACCAGCACCGGCGCGAGATAGTGGACGTTGACGACGGCTTCGCGCACGCCTTCGGCATCCAAGGAGTCGAGCGTCCAGTCGATCAGGCTCTTGCCGCCCACCTTCACCATGGGTTTGGGCATCGTGTCCGTCACCGGACGCATCCGCTGGCCCATGCCGGCGGCGAGCAGCATGGCTTTCGCCGGCATCATTCCGAGACGACCCGCAGGTCTGCAGGATAGTGCGTGTCGAACCACTCCTTCAGATCTTTCAGCGCGGGATGTGCAAGGCACGCATCCATGTAGCGCCACAGGCGGTCCATATGAACCAGATAGTGCGGTTTGTTGTCGCGCAGCTTGAGACGGGCAAACGTGCCGATGACGCGTACATGACGCTGCGCCGCCATCACCGCCCACGACAGATCGAAGTCCTCGCGCCGGATGGTCGGGAAGGCGGCGAGATAGCGGTCCTTCATTTCCGAAACGAGCGCCGGATCGATATCGCGGCGCGCGTCTTCCAGCAGCGACATCAGGTCGTAGGTGATGGGCCCTGACACCGCATCCTGGAAATCAAGGATGCCGCAGGACTTCAGGCCCTCGCGCCCCGGAATGAGCATCAGATTGTCGATGTGGAAATCGAACAGAACCAGCGAGCTTGGAACTTTCCAGCCGCGCGGCAAGATCTTCGCCCAAATCTCGCCGAACGCGCGTTCGGCGTAGGCTGACAGCGGCGCGGCTTTCACAAGCTGGCGATACCAACTGTTGATCCGGCTGACTTCCTCGAGAAGCCGCGCATGGCCGTACAGGCTCACGCCCTCGGGAATGGCGTCCCGCGCCGGCAAACGGTGCAGCGCGATCAAGGCGTCGACGGCAAGGGCATAGAGTTCGTGCTCGCTGTGGCCGCGCGCCAGAAGGCGCGTATAGGTGTCGTCACCAAGATCTTCGAGGAGCAGCAGACCCGCCTCATGGTCTTCGGCCAGAATCTCCGGTACACCGAAGCCATGATCGAACAGGTGGCGGGCGATGCGCGCGAAGGGACGCACGTCTTCATGGGGCGGCGGCGCATCCATCAGCACCGCGGGCCCGCGCGGGCCCTTCAAGCGATCGTACTTGCGGAAGGATGCGTCGCCGGCTAGACGGCCCCGGTCAGCATCATGCCACTCATGTTTGCGCAGAAAAGTCTCGATCAACGCTTCACGGTTCTCAGACATTGCCCATCACCGCAATGCGGTCCTTCCACTTCGCGCCGCCGTACAGTTTTGCCTGCCGGCTGGCGCCGTCCGTCGACAATACAACGTCAAGCCGCGCCGCGGGTAACATGGTGCCCAGACGTTCGGGCCATTCCACCAGACTGATCCCGCCGCTCAACGCCTCTTCCCATCCCAGCTCAAGCACTTCGTCCGCGTGTTTCAGGCGGTAGAGATCGAAATGCCAGATGGGGGCGCCGTCGTCGTCTTCCTCGGCGCCGTACACCTGCACAAGGGTAAAGGTCGGGCTCACCACATCCTCGGCGATCTCGGTGCGGGCCGTGATGAAACCGCGGGCCAGCGTGGTCTTCCCCGCGCCCAGCGGCCCATACAGCGCAATAACATCCCCGGGCCGGGCAAGTTTGCCAAGCGCGGCGCCCAGCGCGGTGGTGTCGCTTTCGGCCGGTAGGTCGATTTCGGTCAGGAGCGGTAGGTCGGTCATGAGATCAGAAGGTCGCCACGCGTGCGGCGTGGCCGCCCGAGGGCAGGCGCACGATGACAACCGTATCCTCGCCATCGCCTTTGGACATCAAGTCTCCACCGTGCAGATCGGTGATGCGCTGGGCGAGGTGGATGCTTAGCGCCGTTGCGCGTCCGTCGTGCTGCGCGGCGTAGCGGATCGCGAAGGTCACGCCGGTGCCTTCGCGCGTGACCACGAGGGCCACGATCTCGCCTGTGGTGGCCTTCAGCGCGGCAATCACGAGATGGTACAACGTCTGTTTGATGCGCGCGGCATCGCCCACCATCCAGCCCGCGTCCGGCGCGCAATCAACCACCAGCCTTTTCTCGCGGCGCTTGAAACTCTCGTGCGTTGCCGTGGCGATGCGATCGGCCAGGGCGCGCACGTCGAAGGAATCAAGCCGCAGCGTCTGGTGGCCAAAATCGATGCCGGAAAGATCGCGAAGGTCCTCAACCAGCGTTTTGAACACCCGGGTCCGCGTCGGATCGCCGTCGGCCGCATGCGCCGAGGTTTCCAGCTCGACCAGGAAGTTGCTCATGAACTCCGAGCGCAATTTGTCCGTCGCCGCCAGCGCTTCGGCGCGGCTGCGCAGCGCCTGTGCTACACGCTCGGGCGCCGAGACGTCGTTGTAGCAGAACAGCGCGCCGCCATCGGGCAGGGGCACCGAGATGAATTCCAGCACCGATCCATCGCGCCGCACGACGCGGCCTTGCTGCGTCACGCGCTGGCGCTCGGAGTCGAGGGCGGCCAGCATCACCACGCGGTGGCGGTTCCACACCGATTCATCGTCGAAGAAAGTCCTGAACGCTTCAACAACCGCGCCCATGCTTGGGCCCTCGCGCAACATGTCGACGCTGATGTCCCACAGGTCAGCAAACGCGGGATTGGCCAGTTGCAACTGTCCCTCGGCGCCGAACACCGCCACGGCTTCCTGAAGGTTGTCGATGGTCTCGCGCTGCACGGCGATCAGCGTGTTGTACGAACGTTCCAGCGCCAGCCTGTCGGTGATGTCCTCATAGGTCGTCAGCAGACCACCCATCGGATGGGGCGCGATCACGCGGCGCAGGGTGCCCCCGCCCGGCAGATGAAGCACATCTTCGGTCGGCTCAAGCAGCGAGTTGAAGCGCGCGAGTTCCTTGCCCTTATAGGCGGGGAAGTCGGCGACCTCAGGCAGCCGGCGCTCGCCGCGCAGCGTGTCGAGCACGGTTGCGTAGGAGGGGCCGTCGAGAAGCCAGCCGGGCGAAAGGTCCCAAAGCATCGCATAGGCGGTGTTGAAAAAGATCAGACGCGTATCGGGTCCGAAAATGGCAATCGCGGTGCCCAGCCGCTCGAGCACGTCGGCATGCGCGGCGGCTTCGCGCTTGAGCCGAACCTCGAGTTCTTCCTGCCGGGTAATATCGTACGCAAGCCCCGCGGTCAGACGGCCGCTGCCGTCCGAGAAGAGGGGGGCGGTGCCTTCGCCGTTATCCTCGCGCGCCGGCGGCGATTCACTATCGACCGGGGATTCGGTCACTTCCATCAGGCGGCGGCTGCCCTCGATCACCATATGGAACGGCGTGCGCCGCGTTTCGCCCGAAGCGCGGGCGGCGGCGGCAAGGGCGCGGGCTTCGCGCACCGCCGCGCGGGGCGCCAGCTCGCGGCCGCGCGCTACCACGTCCTGGGCGTCCTTGCCGTCGACGGCTTTGACGTAGGCGGGGTTGCAGTAGATCAGCGACAGGTCGTCATCGCGCACCCACACCGGCTCGGCGATGCCGTCCAAGGCGGCCTTCAGCAGGCCGGATTCCCGTCGCAGGGCTTGGCTTTCCGTGGTCAGCGTATCGACCGCGGCCGCGCCCTCGGTCACATCCGTCATCCAGATCACATCGGCCATGGTGCGGCCGTCGGGATCCGTCGCGCGCACGCCGCGAACCTGGATGCGCCGCCCCGTCGCGATATGGTTCAGATCGATCTGGAAACCGGCCCCGCCATTGCGAAGCTGTCCGATGGCGCCTTTGAGGCGCTCCTGGGACTCTTTCTCAAAGCCGTCGCACACATCGTCGAAGGTCGCTTCCATGCCGCGGAACAGATCGAGCAGCACCGCGAGGCGCCGCGAACATGTCCCGCTCTCGCGGTAACGCGGCAGCGCGCGTGCGTCCTGATCGTCTCCGGCGATGGGTTGGTGGAACCAGGCGAAATAGCCCTCGGGCGCGGTCTCTAGGGAGGCCTGAATGGCCGCGAGCCCGTAGCTCGCGCGGCTGGCGGCATACTCGGCCTCGCGCCAGTACTTATGCTGGCGCAGCAGCGCCCAGATGGCCGGCGGCACCAGAACGATGACCGCAATGAGTCCTACAAGGACCGGCGGCGTCAAAAGCTCCATCGTCCCGGTCGGCACCCTCTGTCCTCACTCTCTTCCCCGGCAGGGAAGATACCGCCCGAATGCGCCCCTGTCGCCCCTCGGCAGATTCCCTCTCCCCTTTAGGGGAGAGGGCTAGGGTGAGGGGTCGCCGTACCTCCAAGAATCAAAAGCGGGTGCTGACCCGCTCTTAGTAGCGGTAGGTTTCCGGCTTGTACGGGCCGGCCTGGTTAACGCCGATGTAGGAGGCCTGCTTCGTCGACAGCTTGGTCAGCTTCGCGCCGACTTTCGCCAGGTGAAGTTCGGCGACCTTCTCGTCCAGGTGCTTGGGCAGCACGTAGACCTTCTTTTCGTACTTGGCGTTGTTCATCCACAGTTCGATCTGCGCGAGGACCTGGTTCGAGAACGAGGCGCTCATCACGAAGCTGGGGTGACCGGTGGCGCAGCCCAGGTTCACGAGGCGGCCTTCAGCCAGAAGGATGATGCGCTTGCCGTCGGGGAATTCCACTTCATCAACCTGCGGCTTCACATTGTGCCACTTGTAGTTCTTCAGGGCTTCGGTCTGAATTTCGGTATCGAAGTGACCGATGTTGCAGACGATCGCGCGATCTTTCATCTGGCGCATATGCTCGACCGTGATCACGTCGAGGTTGCCCGTCGCGGTGCAGAAGATGTCGGCCTTCGGCGCGGC